>NZ_JBGQQY010000025.1:0-28386 GCF_045528545.1 Ruoffia sp. FAM 26254 | reverse complement strand
GAAGGTTCATTTAGTTAAAATCTACTTCGAGAACGCACTATTTTGTAGAAAAATTCCCAATTTTTCCAAGAACGATTAATTTATTCAAGAAACCAGCTTAAATTATAGAGGTATGAATTATTCAGGTATATTGAACATAATTAAATAATATCAAATAGGGGATGATAAGATGTTGAAGTCGATCAATAAGCTTCTTTTCAGGGACAGGTATGAAGCTTGGTGCTTTAAAGAAAGTAATCAAAAATCATGGTGTGCTATTACTTGCGCACTTCATTGTTGCGATTGGAAGTATTAATCCTGCGGTTTATTTAGCCTTAGTTAATGATTTTGGAAAAGAGAAAGACAAGACAGTCTTTGGTATTACCTCTTTGTTTGCCGAATACCATTAGTGCCGGTATTTATCTATAGTTTATCGTATGCTGATGGATGTGAATGGATGTTACTCGTTTCAACGCTGATTCCAGTGATTTTAGGAATAATACTTGGACATATCGTACAAGGGTTCCGTAAAATTTTCGGGACAGGAGTTGCAGCTTTACTACTTTTATTAGGATGGAATATTGGACAAGGTTAAAATTTAATTGAAGCTACGCAGTCCGGTTTAGTGGGATTACTATTTAGTTAACCTATACCAACTCTCACTTGACACAAAAGTATTGAAAAATAATGGAGTTGCTTCGCTTTCAAAGATGTCAGCAGCTGGAGCCTCGGTCAGAACGCCCACTGTTATAGGGGCAATGAAACCCGTGCTTATGGAATATGTCCTAAATGCGACCGCAAAACTACTAACAGTCGTGGTCGTTACAAGTCTCATGACACCGATTATTGTAAAAAGATATAAAGAAAATAACTTATAAAAAATCGTTAGATTCATCGATGAATCTAACGATTTTTTTATACAATCAAATGCGTCTGCACGTTCGTAATGAATCTATTTAAGAAATCATGATGTAAATCAGTTAAGTATAGTCGTGAAGAGTAAGCGATAAAAAAATCAACCGACATTAAGTCGAGGGAGATGGGATATAAATTATATTCTAAATCTTCCTGTAAAGTAGGCAAAGCACTTTCTGGGATAAAAGCAACGCCCGAACCGTGCTCTGCAAATTTTGAAACAGTATAAATATTTGTGGACTCTAAGACAATGTTAGGCGTGATACTATAGCGTTTTAAAAGGCGGTCAATTTGACGGCGAATTGCAGATCCACTTGATGTTAGCACCAAGTCTTGGCTTAATAATTTATCAATCGCAATTGTATTCGAGCTCAATTCAACAGAGCCACTGATATATAAATCCGAACTAGGTGGAATCACAGCATAATACCGATGGGTTCCACAAAGATGTGTTATCAACGAAGGGGAGACTGTCTCTGGATTTTGACCAATATAGAAATCAATCTCTTGATTCATTGCTTTCGCTTCACTGTTACTTGGTAAATCTTCTAGAATCGTTAACGTGACTTCGGGATGTGCTTGAACAAATTTTGGTAAAGTAATCGGTAAGATAAAGGTTGCGAGACTAGACAAGACACCAATACTGAGAGAAATGGGAGAATCTTCATTGTATTGAATTAACGTGTTTTTCAATTGATTTAATTCGGCATCTGAATTTTCCAAATATTGATAATACACTTTTCCTGCTTCAGTTAATTGTAGCTGAGGGCTTTTTCTATTAATGATTTCGGTGCCTAAGTCATCTTCGATTTTCTTAATAATTTGAGTGAGATAAGGTTGAGAAATGTACAGATCTTTGGCTGCTTTAGTGAATGAATTATGTTTGAGTAGCACATCAATGTATTGCAAGATATCTTGATAATTATTCAAAGTCATATGTTACACTTCTTTCTTATTGCTTTTTACTTATGATACCATAACTAAATAAATATTTCACAAATAGGTCATTAATATTTATTATATAGGTATAAAGTATTGAAGTTCATGAGCTAAATTTTTTACAATATCATGCTCATTTTGCCACATGCACAATGAATAGAAAGGGATTTTAAAGATGAAATTGATAGGAATTGTAGGTACAAACTCAGATCAGTCGACAAACCGCCAATTATTACAATATATTCAAAAGCATTTTAATTCACAAGCGGATATTGAACTCTGTGAAATTAAAGATTTACCTGCTTTTAATGAACCTAAAGAAAGAATTGCTCCAAAAGGCATTCAAGAAATATCAGATAAAATACTCGCCGCAGACGGCGTTATTATTAGTACCCCAGAATATGATCACACGATTACAGCTGCATTGAAAAGCTTACTAGAGTGGCTTTCATATACAACTCAGCCTTTATTAAACAAACCAGTGTTAATTACAGGAGCTTCCCTAGGCTCACTTGGGTCGTCACGAGCGCAAGCACATTTACGTCAGATTCTAGATGCGCCTGAACTTAAAGCGCGTATTATGCCGAGTTCTGAATTCCTATTAGGTCGTTCTAGCCAAGCTTTTGATGAGGAAGGTAATTTAAAAGACCAAACAAAAGTTGAAGAATTAGAAGAAGTTTTTGAAGAATTCGTCGAGTTTGTTGAAATAACAAATAAGTTATTAGAATCATCGTCTAAAATCAGAAAGAGTCAAATGTCATTTACTTGGAAATAATTAAGATATAGGAGGTAATTAATTATGAAATTTGTTGGAATTGTTGGAACAAACGCTGAGTTTTCTTATAACAGAATGTTACTTCATTATATGAAGGGACATTTTACTGATGTTGACATTGAAGTACTAGAAATTGATAAAGTGCCAATGTTTAACCAATCAGATGATCAAACAGACAGTGAAGTGATTCAAGAGTTAAACCAAAAAATTATGGAAGCTGATGGGGTCATTATTGCGACACCTGAACATAATCACTCGATTCCATCTGCGTTAAAAAGTACTTTAGAATGGCTATCTTTCAAAGTGCACCCGTTCGATGGTAAACCTGTGATGATTGTCGGTGCATCTTATGATGTTCAAGGATCGTCACGTTCGCAACTTCATTTACGCCAAGTCCTTGACGCACCAGGTGTGAATGCGACAGTAATGCCGGGAAGTGAATTTCTACTAGGACGTGTGCATGAAGTCTTTGATGAAAACGAGCAATTAAAAGATGAAGGAACCATTAAATTCTTAGAAAGTTGCTTCAAAAAATTCGTCCGCTTTACTGATGTGGCGAACTTATTGAATATTCCTGAAGAAATCGAATTTATACCAGGGGAATACTCAGTAACAACACCTGGGCATAATGGTGATTTACCAATGGTGGTTCGCTTATCAAAGAACCGTATTGAAGCGATTGAAATTGATACTGAAGGCGAGTCAGCAGGAATTGCGGATGTTGTATTCACACGTATTCCAGAAGAAATTCTAGACGGTCAAACGTTAAACGTTGACGTTATTTCTGGCGCAACAGTGACAAGTAAAGGGGTTATTGATGGAGTAGCTACTGCGGTTGAATTAGCTGGAGCAGATGCAGAAGTTATGAGAAAACGTCGTCGAGTAACGCAACAACCTCAAGAAGAACCACTTGAAATCACAACTGACGTGGTTGTTATTGGTGGTGGGGGAGCGGGATTAAGTGCAGCCGCAAGTACACTTCAAGAAAGCAAAAAAGTAACATTGCTTGAAAAATTCCCATCGATTGGTGGTAACACAGTTAGAACGGGTGGACCAATGAATGCGGCCAACCCTGTCTGGCAAAATGGGATGACAGCTTTAGCCGGTGAAGATACAACGTTAAAAGGCATTCTTGAGCTGGATGAAGCAGAAATCCACGAGGAATACCGTGAAGACTTTAATATGCTTAAAGAACAAATTCAAGACTATTTCAACCAAGTTGATGGGAAAGAAGAATTTTTATTTGATTCAACTTTATGGCATCGAATTCAAACATATCTAGGTGGTAAACGACATGACCTAGAAGGCAATGAAGCTTACGGAAACTATGATTTAGTGAAGACGTTAACGGATAATGTCTTAGACTCAGTTCACTGGTTAGAAGATATCGGGGTTGAATTCGATAAAGAGAATGTCCAAATGCCAGTGGGAGCGAACTGGAGAAGAGGTCACAAACCGAAAGAGAATGAAGGATTTGCTTATGTTGATGCCCTTCAGAAATACGTACTTGCTCACGATGGAGAGATTATAACAGATACGTCAGTGGAAGAATTAATCGTTGAAGACGGTAAAGTTGTCGGCTTAATTGCTAATGGACCCAACAAGCGCAAAGTTATCGTTCATGCAGACTCAGTCGTTCTTGCTTCAGGTGGATTTGGTTCAAACACGAAGATGCTTCAAAAATATAATACATATTGGGCTGAGATTGCGGATGATATTAAAACATCGAATTCACCTGCTATTACGGGTGACGGTATTCGTTTAGGTGAGAGTGTTGGCGCAGATTTAGTTGATATGGGTTATATTCAAATGTTACCAACAACCGATCCAAATACTGGAGCGCTATTCTCAGGGCTACAAGTGCCTCCTGCAAACTTTATTATGGTGAACCAAGAAGGTAAACGATTCGTTAACGAATATGGAAGTCGAGATGAGTTATCTAAAGCAGCAATCGATAACGGTGGACTATTCTACTTAATCGCAGATGAGAACATCAAAGGTACTGCCATGAATACCAATGATGAGAAGATTGAGAAAGAAGTCGAGCAAGGCGTTTTATTCCGAGCAGATACACTTGAAGAATTAGCTGAGATGATTGGTATGGAGCCATCGGTATTAGTTGATACAATTCATAAATATAATTCGTATGTAGATGTCGGGGAAGATCCAGAGTTTCATAAAGGAGCATTTGAATATAAAGTTGAGAAAGCACCATTCTATGCAACACCAAGAAAACCTGCGGTCCATCATACAATGGGTGGATTAAAAATCGACTCAAATACACATGTATTGACTAAAGACGGCGATATTATTCCGGGTCTATATGCTACCGGTGAAGTTGCGGGCGGAATTCATGCCGGAAACCGTCTTGGTGGGAATGCATTATCGGATATCTTTACGTTCGGGCGCATTGCTGGTAAGAATGCCTCACATTTAGCATAAAGCACTGAGTTTCAAAATATTTTACTTCAGAGTAGGATGTTTGTTAAATCTTCAATATACTAGTGTGGAATAAGAATATGGAGGTATGTTACATGGTTTGGATCCAAATTGCGGTTATTGTCAAAAAGGTGAATGATTAGATGAGTTTGGCTATCTTGTAGGTGAGCTGGAAACGTCATTGGTTATTATTTTCCGTGAGCAAAGTCACCCAGGTCGTACCATTGTTGCGTAAAAAGATCACGTGAGTGAAATGGTCGATATTACAGACGAAGAGCGAAATAACTACTTTGCTGATATATCTAAAGTTGCTAAAGCAATGTATAAACTTTTTCCACCAGATAAAATTTACTATGGTGTTTACGGCGACAGTGGTTCGCATCTTCACTTCCATGTTGTACCTAAATATGAAGGCGAATTTGAGTGGTGAACACGCTTTGCGATGAATCAAGGTGAAACATTCCTCGATGAAGAAGCATACGAGAAGATGGCTTCTGATCTTCGTAAAGAATTAGAAATTTAATGATATTTTATGAGGTTAGATGCTGACATTCTGTCGATTGTCTTGGCTCATGTTTTATGGGAAAATATTAGCAAGTGTGAGCGTCACTTCACTCTAGCTTAATATAAAAGTGCTATAATAGACTAAATATTCAAATAGGAGTGAAACGAATGGCAATAGACAAAGAACTCATTAAAGATGATTTATATCAAGCGGTCAACGGAGAATGGCTTGAAACGGCTGTAATTCCAGATGACAAATCGTCAACCGGAGGCTTTATGAATCTGCGTGATGGCGTAGAGGAATTATTAATGACTGATCTGGAAAAGATGGTTGCTGGAGAAATTGAATTAACAAACGATGAACAAGTTGAAATGCTTAAGTATTACAAACAAGCGATGGATTTCGACAAACGCAATGCGCTTGGGGAGACACCTATTCAACCTTTACTAGAAAAGTTAAAAGCTTTAGAATCTATTCAAGACTTGCAGACACTTGCACCAGAGTGGGCACGTTACAGCTTACCTTTACCTTTCTCATTAGGCATTGGGCCGGATATGAAAGATACATCCACATACATCTTAGGTTTATCTGTGCCGGGTACGATTTTGCCAGATACAACATATTACCAAGATGGTAATGAAGCGGGAGAGCGCTTGTTAGTGGTGTATAAAGATATGAGTCAAAAGGTTCTTGAATTAATGGGATTTGAGTCAGTTGAAGCTGCAAACTTAGTTGAACAAGCAGTTGAGTTCGATGCTTTATTTATTCCACATATGAAAAGTTCGGAAGAATTAGCGGATTATACGATTACATACAACCCACGTACAGCAGAGGAGATCAAAAACTACTCACAAGACTTTGACTTCTTAGCTTTATTCAAAGAACTTATCGGTCAAGATATTGATAAAGCCATTGTTTCTGAGCCAGATTTTTTTGAAGCTTTCCATGGCATTGTTAATAATGAACAGATTGAATTACTCAGAGCGTGGATGATTGTGAATTTAGCCAACAGCCAAACTACAATGTTATCTGAAGAGATTCGTCAAGCGGGAAGTCTATATCAATTGGCTTTGTCGGGAAGTCCTAAGACACAAAGTGCCGAAAAGCATGCTTATTATTTTGCAATTAATACGTTTAGTCAAGTAGT
This sequence comes from Ruoffia sp. FAM 26254, assembly GCF_045528545.1. Lineage (NCBI taxonomy): Bacteria > Bacillati > Bacillota > Bacilli > Lactobacillales > Aerococcaceae > Ruoffia > Ruoffia sp. FAM 26254. The sequence goes on along the minus strand of NZ_JBGQQY010000025.1, from coordinate 21,687 downwards.
TGGAGGTTATTACGGCAAGAAATACTTTGGAGAGAAAGCTCGTCAAGACGTGCGCGAGATGGTTGAAGCGATGATCCAAGTCTATCAAAATCGTTTGAAAGCAAATACGTGGCTGACACCGGAAACGATTGACCTAGCGATTAAGAAATTGGATGCGTTGGATATTTTTGTTGGATACCCTGATACATATCCAGCGATTTTCACTCAGTTAAAAGTTGATGAAGATGCGAGTTTTTATGCAAATACTGCGACCTTTACTCGTCAGTTTAATGAACGTGATTTTGCACGTTGGAATACGGAAGTAGACCGTACTGAATGGGGCATGAGTGCTGCAACTGTGAATGCTTACTTCCATCCGAACCACAATTTAATTTGTTTTCCTGCTGCGATTTTACAAGCGCCGTTCTATAATGTGAATCAATCTCGTAGTGAAAATTACGGAGGAATTGGGGCAGTGATTGCTCATGAGGTGTCGCATGCGTTTGATAATAATGGAGCAAAATTTGACGCACAAGGAAATATGAATAATTGGTGGACAGAAGCAGATCTGGAAGCCTTTGATCAAAGAGCGCAAGCGATGATTAAGCAATGGGATGGCATTGAATTTGCGGGTGGAAAAGTAAACGGTAAATTGACTGTCTCAGAAAATATCGCCGATGGCGGTGGCTTAACTGCAGCGCTAGAAGCAACAAAACAAGAAGATGATGCGAACTTAGCAGAATTCTTTATGAACTGGGCGCGTATTTGGAGCTTGAAAGCCCGTCCTGAGTACCAACAACTACTTCTTTCGATTGATGTTCACTCGCCAGCAGAATTACGTGCGAACATCCAAGTGCGTAATATGGATGAGTTTTATGAAACATTTGATGTTAAAGAAGGCGACAAAATGTATTTTGCACCAGAAGACCGCGTTGTAATATGGTAAGATTATATTAGCAAGAGATGACTTCCCTTATGACTGTGAAATATATTTTATTTCATAGTCATGAAGGGTATTTTTGTTTATAATGAGTAGACTATGAACATGTGGAAGGGGAAAATAAATGAGTTATCAAGCACTTTACCGGGTTTGGCGCCCGCAAACATTTGACGAGATGGTTGGACAACCCATTATTAAAGAAACACTAAAAAATGCCATCAAATCGATTCATATTAGTCACGCTTATTTATTCACTGGACCGCGTGGAACAGGTAAGACCAGTGCTGCTAAGATTCTAGCAAAAGCGATTAACTGTCCGAACCAAACGGATGGAAACCCATGTAATAACTGTGACATGTGTCGCTTAATTACCGAAGGTCAGTTAGGTGATGTGGTTGAAATTGATGCCGCGTCAAATAATGGGGTAGATGAAATCCGTGAATTACGTGAGAACGTTCGCTATGCAGCTAGCCAAGCTCGTTATAAAGTATATATTATTGATGAGGTTCATATGCTTACGACAGCAGCCTTTAATGCTCTGTTGAAGACATTGGAAGAACCGCCTGAGCAAGTGGTATTTATCCTAGCGACGACCGAAGCCCATAAGATTCCAGCTACAATCCTGTCGCGTACGCAACGATTTGACTTCCAACTTTATACAGATCAAGAGTTAATTGGAAGAATGGAAGAGATTCTTAACCATGACAACATCGACTATGACGAAGAAGCTTTAGCAATCATTGCGCGTTCAGCTAATGGTGGAATGCGTGACACCGTAAGTTTACTTGACCAAGCGATTTCTTTTAATACGGAAGAAGTGACTGTTGAAACCGCACTTGAGGTGTCAGGAAGCTTAAACCAAATGGCTTTATTAAACTATATTCAAACGGTTTACCGTCAAAATATTGAAGAGGCCTTAGAAATCGTCAATGACCAACTACAAAAAGGGAAACAAGCGGCCCGCTTTATTGATGAAGTAATCTTATTCAGTCGTGATATGTTACTAACTTTACATATTAAGCAAAACCAAACACTCCTTAGCGAGCAAGAAATTCAACCTTTACGTGAAGAAGTTCCCGCAAATTTCTATTATATACTCATTGATACATTGAATGAAACACAAGGAAAAATGCGTTTTAGTACCTCACCAAACTTATATATTGAAGTGATGACGATTCAATTAGCCCAAACGGATAAAAAACAATTGGTGAGCGGTAGGCAACAAGCTAATACTGCTAGCGCACCCAATGAAGCAGTTAATGGCGCTTTAATGGATACAGTGCGTCAGTTGGAAGAAAAACTTGCGGCCTTGTCCCAACAAGTGCAAAGTCAGGATAAATTAATTCGTGCTTACTTAGAGAACCAGCCGACTAATCAAGGTGTCCAACCGATTAATCAAGAAGGTAACGGGGAACTGACTAATGATGCGAAGCCAGTGGCCGAAGAAGCACCGAAAGTCCCACGTAAACGACCCGCTCGCCAACAAGCGCGCTATAAATTGAGATTAAATCATGTATACCGTGTATTGAATACCGCGACACATCAACATATTCGTTTGATGAAAGAGCATTGGCCAGCGGTCTTAGGTGAATTGTCACCTCAACAACGAGCAAAATTCTTTGAAACAGAACCTTTAGCAGCCGGTGAAGGCAGTGCCTTAATTAGCTTTCCGAATCCAGCCTATGCTGGAGACGTTCAACACGACCATGAACTAATGAAGTTCATTGAAGAAACTGTCGAGCAAAAAACTGGCATGTCAATGAAAATCATACTCATCTTAGCAAGTGAATGGGCGGATGTCCGTAAGAACTATGCGATGTTACGTAAGAAAAATAACGGCGCACCGATTCCAATTGAAGAAGATGAAACTGACGACGTAGAAGAAACCGTCGAAGTCGAGACAATAGCTGAAAGTGAAGTGCCAGATAACCAAACTGATACAGAGGAAGTCGTTGACGAGCAAGCAACATCTACTCAAGAAGTGTCTGAAAAGACACAAGAAACGCCTGTTAGAGAAGAGAGTCAGGAAGCTCCAGCAAAAGAGCTCCAAGAATCAAATCATTCGATGGATTCACTTGAAGCGTCTTTGCCGAATTCGACGAGAAGTATTGATGACATCTTCTCGCAAGAAGGATCACCCAGTCATCGCACTAGGGAATTAGATAATAATGAACCCGAAGAAGAGGAAGGACCCCCTGAGATTGTGAGCAAAGCCATCGAATTGTTCGGTGAAGAGAATGTAAATATTTATTATGATCGTTAAAGATATGAGAGGAGGTATTGAATATGAATAATAAAAAGATTGATACAAGAGATTTAACTCAGATGGCTACGTATGCTGCCTTAATTGTCTTGGCAATTTATATGATTCGAATCCCAATGCCATCAGCAATTAGCAATACGTTTGTCCATCCAGGGAACGCCTTAGTGATATTAGCTATATTGTTTATGGGCTTTAAAAAGGGAACCATCGCCGCTTTACTTGGCTTAGCGATTTTTGATATTACGTCCGGTTATTTACCAGTCGTACTTTTCACCTTAATTGAGAACTTTATCGTTCTATTAGTGGTAGAATGCATCTTTCGTTACGTGTTTCATTACGATAACCGAATGCGAAACATTATCACACTAGGTATTGTCGGAGCAGTGACTAAGATTGTGGTGATATTTTTCAAATATATCATCCAACAATTGATGTTAGGTTCAATCCTTGGTGGCGCAGTGGCTAGCGCGATTTCAGCACTGCCAGCTTCTTTATTTACTGGCGTTGTCACAGCTATTCTAGTCCCGTTACTATATTGGCCAATAAAGCCGGTCTTTAACCGTTTTAAATAAAATACTTAAATAAAACCCGTTTAGTTTAGGCCTTGTCAATATCTGACAAGAAATAAGCTAAATGGTTTTTTTAGTATAGTATTTTGAAAATTATAGCAATAATATTGTTAATCTAGGAATAAGGGAAGCCTTTATAGATTATTATATGAAAAATGCCGTTGGTAGTCCGAAAAATATCAGATTATGTTATAATAGAGCTAAGCATTTAAGCTTATTTTGTTTGTGCAAAAATGACAGAATGATGCATAAAAAGAAAGATAAGATGAATCGTTTGACGAGCGGATGAAATCATTGGCTCTACCGCACTAACATAAGTGAGATAAACATTATATTAGTATATATAATGAACAAAATTAAAAGTGAGAGGCCGAGTGAGCGAATATTTAAGTAAAATATTGCTCGCCCAGAAAGCACAAAAAGGAGATATATTTATGAAAATGGGAAACATGCAAGGTATGATGCAAAAAATGCAAAAGATGCAAAAAGATATGGAGAAAGAACAAAAAGCGATTGAAACGTCAATTTTTGAAGCATCTGATAACAATAAATTAGTAACAGTTAAAGTAACTGGAGCAAAACGTATCGTTGAATTAGAAATCAAAGAAGATTTAGTGGATCCAGAAGATATCGATATGTTACAAGACTTAGTCATTGTGACTGTGAACGATGCTTTAGCACAAGTTGATAAAGCAACTGAACAACGTTTAGGGAAATTCACTCAAGGATTAAACTTACCGTTTTAGTAGAAAGTAGGAGACTGTATGCAATATCCAGCGCCGATTGCGAAGTTGATTAATTCCTTTACGAAATTACCAGGGATTGGAGCAAAGTCAGCCGCAAGACATGCTTTCTATGTGCTTGATATGAACGAAGCAGATGTTTTGGAATTTGCACAAAACTTAATTAACGCAAAGCGTGACTTAACGCATTGCAGTATTTGTGGAAATATTACAGACTCTGATCCATGTATTGTATGTACGGATGAAAGTCGTGACCGTAGCCAAGTGCTTGTTGTAGAAGATACTAGAGATGTCATGTCAATGGAACGAATGCAAGAATTCCGTGGCCTGTACCATGTGTTAGGTGGCGTTTTGTCACCGATGGAAGGAACAGGGCCAGAGGATTTAAATATCCCAAGTTTAATTAAACGACTTGAGGATGAGACAATTAAAGAAGTGATTATAGCGACCAATGCTACCGCTGAAGGTGAAGCGACGGCGATGTACTTATCACGCTTAATCAAACCTGCCGGGATTAAAGTAACACGTCTGGCCCACGGCTTATCTGTAGGTAGTGATATTGAATACGCAGATGAAATGACTTTATTTAGAGCCATTGAAGGTAGGCGTGAGTTATAAATGAGTTGGAGTGTAGAGATGACTAAAGGAAAATTTATCTCACTTGAAGGACCTGATGGCTCAGGTAAGACAAGTGTAGTAAGAACACTAAAAGAAATGTTAGAGGCATCTGGGTACGATGTATTAACAACGAGAGAACCTGGTGGGAGCCCCATTGCGGAACGTATCCGAGAAGTGATTCTAGATGTGGATAATACCGCTATGGATGCAAGAACAGAGGCTTTACTATTCGCTGCGAGTCGTCGTCAACATTTAATAGAGACGATTTTACCAGCCTTAGAAAAAGGCCAAATCGTTATTACAGACCGATTTGTAGATAGCTCTATTGCATATCAAGGCATTGCGCGAGGCATTCCAGTTGAAGATATTTGGGCGATTAACAAATTTGGGATTGAAGACCATATGCCTGATTTAACATTGCTCATTGATGTCTCAGCAGAAGTTGGTTTGGAGCGTATTTATAAAGCCCAAGGCCAACGTCAATTTGACCGCTTAGATCAAGAGAGTATTGATTTCCACCAAATGGTGCGAGAAGCTTTCTTGAATTTTGAAAAAGAGAATGAACGAATTATATTAGTGAGCGGCAACCAAAGTGTTGAAGAGGTTGCACAAGAGTGTATCGCAATATTAAAAGACAAGGAACTTATAGATTGAGAGGAGGATCATCATGAAATTAGTCATTGCAATTGTACAAGACCAGGATGAAGCTGTATTAGGAAATGCGTTTCGTGAGGCCAATATTTCCGCTACTAAATTAAGTAGTACAGGTGGATTTTTAAAACACGGAAATACGACCTTTTTAGTTGGAGTGGAAGACGATAACGTTGATAAAGTCTTAGATATTATTCGCGATTGTTCAGAGCAAAGAGATCAAGTCGTTGCTTACCCAGCGAACTTAGATATGAACTTAGACGTCGCAACGTCATTTCCGATGAAAGTTGAAGTAGGTGGAGCGATTGTATTCGTATTACCAATTGATAGTTTCTACCGATTCTAGTCTAGAGGTGTCTATATGGGGCAATTAAGTCATTATTTTTATGAATTAATTCACCAAAACCGACTCGTGCATGGCTATGTATTTACGGGTGATGATTATGAAAGTAAAGAGCATGTCTCAACCGAACTGATTAAAGCATTAGGTTGTTTGAATAAGGATGAGGTAGGTCAACCTTGTGGCGTATGTGAACATTGTCAAAAGGCACAAAATCATCAATTAGCTGACGTCGTTTCAATTCAACCGGACGGGCAATCCATTCGAGTGAATCAAATTCGTGAACTGAAAGAATGGTTATCAACCAGTCCGATTGAAAGTAACTTCAAGTTAGCAATCATTGAAAGTGCTGAAACAATGAACCCTTCGAGTGCGAATGCCTTACTGACCTTTTTAGAAGAACCTGTTGAAGGAGTTTACTTAGTTCTTTATACTCAAGACAAAAGTAATCTGCTGCCAACGATTCAATCCCGTGTTCAAAGTGTTCACTTTCCAAGAGCGAATGTAAGTGATCGAGTAGCTTACTATATTGAAACTGGGGTATCCGAGGCGCATGCCCGTATTTTCGCAAAGATGTCTTCGGAAACTGCCCAAAGACTTGTGAGCGATTATGAAGAAGCAGACGTAACGAATTGGTTTAAATCGTTGAATTATTTTTATTCAACACTGGCTCATCGGAATCTTCATGCAGTGATCTTAGTTCAAACCCAACTAAAAAACTCCTTGAGTGTTCAACAGGCTTTAGACGGTATGGATTATTTATTAATCTTAAATCATAGTATGTTGAGAATATTGTCAAATACTGAAATAGAGAATTTAACCCAAGCTTATTTTATTAACGAAGTGATTAAAACGAAACAACCGTCGCTAGCACATATTTTAGAATTAAATGATTTGATTCTTGAGACGAAACAACGATTACAGGCAAATGTTGCGCCTCAGTTAGCTACGGAACGCCTTGCTATCTTAGCAAGTCAATAATATATACGAAGAAGAGAGGGTGTGCCAAACAATGAGAGACAAAAATAATTACTTAGAAATGTTTGATGAAGCAGAGACACATTTGCTTCAGTTAAGTGATACAGTGGCACAGCTGAGAGAAGTCATTGACAACTTAGTTGAGGAAAACAATAAACTACGTATGAGTAACAATGATTTGAAAAGTCTGTTAATTAAATTTCAAACAGACGCTCAAGAAGACGTGACTGAAGGGGAAGAGGATAGTCAGACAAGTAGTGGGCGTGAGAGTCTTCTAGGCTTTTATAACGAAGGGATTCATGTGTGTCATGAGTTTTTTGGATCACGTCGTTCTTCTAATGAGCAATGTCTGTTCTGTCAGGAAATTCTAGAACGCTTAGGAAATCGTTCATAACATACATTTTTGAGGAGGCTTGTTCATGGATGTTCAAAATAAATCTCAACTCGTTCATTCAACTGAACGAGTTGATTCATTTTTAGGTGGAAAGTTAGGTATTATTCAAAGTACAGAGTATTTTACTTTATCAGTGGATGCTTTATTGCTAGCAAACTTCATTAAATTACCTAAAGGAAATAAATTTAAATACTTGGATTTTTGTAGTGGCAATGGGGTCATCCCACTACTTCTGTCCCATCGAACAGAGGCACCATTAAACGGTATTGAACTGCAGGAACCTTTAGTAGATATGGCAAGACGCAGTGCGAAGTGGAATGGTAAAGAGGACCAAATTACCTTTGTTCAAGGAGATATTAATGATCTTAAACATACACAAGGGCAATTATATGACATTATTAGTTGTAATCCACCGTACTTTCTAGCAGAAAGTAGTAATGCGACCCACCGTTTGACAAGTCATGCTTTAGCGCGTCATGAATTGATGCTGACGATGGAACAATGGGTCAAAAAGGCAAGTCAAATTATGCGAGAAAAAGGTAAGTTATTTATCGTTCACCGTCCGAGCCGTTTGGATGATTTAATCGAAACATTGCTAAATCACCATTTCAGTATTCACCGTATTCAGTTTATTCATCCGAAGAAAGACATGAATGCGAATGGTGTCTTAATTGAAGCGATATATCGTGGAGGACGTCGCGGTGTGAAGATTGAACCGGTAATTGTTGTTCATGAAGATAACAATGAATATACACCGATATTGATGGCGATGTATAATGGCGAGTAAACAGGCATATTATTTCTACGTCTTATTCTGTCAAGACGGCACGCTATACGGAGGTTATACCGTTGACTTAGCTAACCGCTTGGCTACCCATAATGCGGGTAAGGGAGCGAAATATACCCGTGTTCGCAAACGACTTCCGGTTCGCATGATCTATGCGGAACGTTGGGAGAGCAAGTCGTTAGCAATGAGTGCTGAAGCAAAATTTAAACGATTAACCCGCCCCCAAAAGGAAAAATACTTAAAAGAGCATGGACAAGCAGATGTTAGAAGCCAACAACTTGTCTTTGTAAATAAATTTACCGATAATAAAGACGAAGAGCCAATAGAGGAGTAGGATCAGTGTGCAACAACATAGTTTCCAACAACAAGACGCAGGAATATTATATTTAGTGCCAACACCGATTGGTAATTTGGAAGATATGACGTTTAGGGCCGTCAATATCTTAAAAGAGGCTGATATTGTCCTAGCTGAAGATACAAGAAATACGATTAAGTTATTAAATCATTTTGATATTCAAGCGAATTTACGTAGTTTTCATGAACATTCACGCAGTCATGAAGTCACAGCTTGGGTTAATGAATTACATGAAGGTAAGACAATTGCCTTAGTCAGTGATGCCGGAATGCCTTTAATTAATGATCCTGGGCAACCTCTAGTTCAAGCTTGTCTGGAAGAGGATTTGACAGTTGTGGCGTTACCAGGAGCGAATGCGGCTTTAACTGCCCTAGTTGCTTCAGGTTTACCAAGTGAACAGTTTACTTATTACGGCTTTTTCCCACGAGGGAAGGCAGATCAAAAAGCGGCTTTAGAAATTGTCGGGCAAAGAGATGAGACGGCGATTTTTTATGAATCACCTTACCGGATTAAACAAGCTGTATCGCAAGTTGTGACGCATTTAGGAGAAGACACGCAGGTTGTCATCGCGCGTGAACTAACAAAACGTTATGAAGAATACATTCGCGCGAGTGCAGCGGAAGTGAGTGAACATCTTAAAGACCGTGAACTTAAAGGGGAATGCGTCCTCTTAATCGAAGGTGGCTCTGTGAAAACAGCCATAGACGAAGCGGTATCGAATTTACCTTATAAAGAACACGTGGAATTAATGATGACCACCAAAGGGATTCAAGCGAAAGACGCCATTAAAGAAGTTGCAAAAATTCGTGAAGTTAAAAAGCAAATTGTTTATAATGATTATCATAACTTAACTTAAAAATATTCAGAGGGGGGAAAAGAGTGCTATTGTATGGAATTGCCATTGTGTTTTTGGTGCTATTTCTCCTCTCTTTTTTGACGAATTATTCTTGGCTCCAACCGTCTGCCTTCGCTTTGTACGGTTTAAATAGCTTCTTAATGGGCTTGGTTTTACAAAGTAATTGGACACCTGTCTTTATGTTTCGATATTTTTTATATATTATTAGTGGCTTTTTCATTGCGGCAGTGCCCTTTGTCTTATTACTGATTGCGATCTTAGCAATTAATCAGACCGTCCGGCAACCTTCACCGAAGATTTCCAGGACGATTTTTAATCTTATCCTAGCTTTTACCTTGCTTGTCTTTGTCGGGGCAACGATTTGGGCAATGTTACGCTTGAATGATATACAAATCCAAGAAATTATTGGCATTTATATTTACTTATCGATTTACTTTGTAGGGACGTTTCTGTGCTATATTACGCTAAATTTTGCGATTAGTTTGTGGTCGAGAGGGAAGCAAGCAACGATTTTACTAGTCTTAGGAAGTCAGTTAGATGACATAGATAATGTGACGAATGTCTTGAGACGACGGTTAGACGAGGCAATTCAAATGTATTATAGACAGAAGAGCCGAACTCATTCAAAAATCACAATTATTGTTACCGGCGGTCCTCAGCATCAGTCAACGTATTCAGAAGCTGAGGGGATGGAGAATTATTTAATTCAAAAAGGAATCCCAGCCGAAGATATCTTATTAGAACCACGAGCGAAAAATACGGATGAAAACTTTAAATTCGCCAATGAGCTAATTAAAGAACATCGCCTGTCCGGGAAAGTGGTGGTCATTACGAGCCGCTTTCACTTGATGCGGTCGACCTATATTGCGCGCCAAAGTCACTTTAAAGCCTACTATCAAGGCGCAGGTACACCATCGTATTTATGGCCATTCTCAATTATTCGTGAATATATAGCTTATATTTTACTTACTAGCGAGCTGAACTACGCCTTTATCATCATATTAATTGCGATTGGCTTGTTCGATATTTTAAATTAAGGAGAGTGGACAAAATGACTGAAATCAAACGCTGTGAATGGATTGCGGACAAACCAGATTATTATGTGGAATACCATGACCATATCTGGGGAGTGCCGGAACATGACGATCAATTGTTATTTCAATGGTTAATATTGGAAAGCTTTCATGTCGGCTTGTCCTGGCAACTCGTCTTATCCAAAAAAGAGAACTTTATAAACGCCTTTGATCACTTTGACTATGAAAAAGTTGCTGAATACGGTGAAGAAGATATTGAACGCTTAGCGAACGACGCAGGAATTATTCGCCACAAAGGGAAGATAAAAGCGGCGATTGCGAATGCACGAGCTTTTATGAAAGTTCAAGAAGAGTTTGGCACATTTGATGCTTACATCTGGGGCTTTGTTTCAGGTGAGCAAGTCGTGAGTCAATTAGATGAGGAACGGCCTACTCAAAGCCCCTTAAGTGATGCAGTGACAAAAGATATGAAGAAACGCGGGTTTAAATTTATTGGCAGTGTCACAATTTACTCATACCTTCAAGCTATTGGGATTATCAATGACCACGATTTAGCTTGTAATTTTCGTTAAAATTATCAAACAGACTAATTTAACCTGAATAATTCATAGTTTTTCTAAAAAGCTATGTTAACGTTGACTTTATCACTTTTATATTTGTTTGCTTCAGCACCCATTAGGTGATGTAAAAAGAACCCCTTTCTGATATGGTTAGTTCATTACAACAACAACAGAAAGGGGCTCTCTCAATGGATACTTTACAAGAAACAGTAGCAAAATTCAATAATAATTTACATGTCTCTCATACAGGTGGTCGTTTATCCAGTGATTCTGGATTGGTGCTCGTCGACGAATTGATGGATGCATTCCAATTCACTAAATATTCTGAAAATATAGTGACGTTTGATGAGGGGCGTAAGTACTGGACCCATACGATTGATAAGATTTTAAAGCAGCTCGTTTTACAGATTATAGCCGGTTATGACACAGATTCAGCGGCAAATATTTTACAAGCTGATCCAGTCTTACAAACACTGGCATCTGATGAGCCGTTTGCTTCTCAATCGTCTATCTCCCGATTCTTTGATCGCATAACGAAAAAAACAATTCGTAGTTTACAGGTCTTCAATCAAAAATTAATTGATAAGGCACGGTTAGTCCGCAATGACATCAATATGATTATCGATTTAGATTCAACACATTCGGATACTTTCGGCAATCAAGAACAAACTGCCTACAACGCCCATTATGGAACGAATGGTTACCACCCTTTGGTGGCCTTTGACGGGCTGACCGGAGACTTTTTGAAAGCAAAACTTCGGTCAGGAAATCAATATACTTCCAATGGAGTCAAGAGTTTCTTGAACCTTTATTGGAACATTATAACCAAGCGGTGCCTACGACAGATATCCTCGTTTGTGGGGATAGTGGATTCGCAACCCCAGCTATTTATGATTTATGTGAGTTGTACGAAAATCAGTATGTCATTCGGTTAAAAAGCAATCGAAACTTGACTCGTTTAGCTGAAGAATTTGTGTACTATGATAATAATCATCCATGGGATGAAAAAGAAGTTTACTATCAGAATGTGCCTTATCAAGCCGCTTCATGGACAAAACCTCGCCGGGTCTGTGTCCGATCAACACGAGAAGTCGGCGAATTACTTTTTCGCCATGCCTTTATTGTCACGAACTTCTCAAAAAACGTCTCTGCCAAACGAGTGTTTGAAACTTACAACAAGCGTGGTACGATGGAAAATTATATTAAAGAAGCAAAAAACAGTTTCTTTTTTGATAAGACGGATAATCCTGAATTCCTTGAAAATGAAGCACGTATGATGATTAGCCTACTGGCTTACAACATCGTTAACTTCTTACGCACCATCTGTTTTGATTTAAAATGGAAAGGACTACGAGTAAACACGATTCGCCTTCGATTGTTTAAAGTGGCGGGAAAACTGGTCACTACTGCCAGGCGAATGTATTTAAAATTATCAAGTTCGCATGTTTATCAGCGAGAGTTTTATGCTGTGTTCAGGCAAATCCAAAGGATTCGGCAATATATTTAAAAAGCTATTATTTAAAAAAACAAATAAGGGTGTCAAGGGTGAAGTGCGCCCAAAATCTGGTTGGTTAAAATTAATTCATGTTTTTCAGCACGGAAAAATTTCGGGAAATTTTAAAACATCCGAAAAAATTACAAAACACAGCAAAATTGAAAAAGAACTGTGAAAATAACTTAAATTTTAGAAGTATGAATTATTCAGGTCTAACTAATTGATCTAAGTTTGAAAACCGATTTTCATGTATAAACTTAGATACAATAAGCCCTGCCGCTTTAGCATCTGATAAAGCATCGTGATGCGTTAAAGGTATGCCATAGTAATTCGCAATCGTACTTAATTTATAATTATAAAAGTTCTTACGCACTGCCCTTGCAAGTTGATATGAACAAGCATATTTAAAGGCAGGTATTTCTAAACCATAGCGATTAAAATTATCTTTCAAAGCGCCCATATCAAACGTTGCATTATGAGCAACAACCGGTCGCCCTCCAATAAAATCTTCAATTTGTTTAGTTATATCATAAAATCTCGGCGAAGAAATGACCTCATGCTCTTGAATGCCATGAACATGAATATTCGCCAATGAGAAACTTTCATCTGGATTAATCAGTAGGTAATAACTGTCCAGTATTTCCCCATATTTGAAACGTACCATCCCGATGGAACAAATCGTATAACGATTCTGATTGGCCGTTTCAACGTCTAAGGCGACAAAATCATGCATACAATAACCTCTTTTCTTAATCATCTACCCATATTAAACTTCTTATAAACAAAAAGCAAACTGGACTCGAGGTAGTCTAGTTAATCATTATTAATCAATGAATAAATCATTGTAAACGTTTCTTCATCCTCGGTATAAATTTCGAAGCCTAGCGCTAGATACAACGTCAAAGCTCGGTTAGCCTTTTGCACAGATAACGATACTTGTTTGTAGTCTTTGTCTTTTAGTAATTGGAACATACTCTGTAATAATGTACGCCCTATCCCCTTACCACGATATGGGGATAGGATAGAGATATTCAATTCTGGAGTTTTACTATCCACATGCCCATAGCCTTCAACAAGTCGTACCCAAACTAAGCCAATTGGATTTTCTCCATCATAACTTGCAATGGCATAATCGCCTATCAATTGGCCAAATTTATCAATATATTTATTGAGTTCTGCTGTCTCGACAATCGAAAATGGAAAGAGATTCTTGGGATCCGGTTGAAATAATGCCTCATAAAGAAACTTTTGTAAAATTTGATATTCAAGTGCATTCACTTGTTTTATAGTGTAATGTTTCAATCCATGTCTCCTTTTATTTGGATTATATTACAAAAAAATGGAACTCAAACGTTCTTTTGAATTATTGAAAAAGATACTTTAAGTGGTTAATACTTTCCCTGTAATAAGCATTTATTTTATAATAGTTACATATAACACAAGCAATAGTAAGAAACTGAAAATAACAAGAAATCAGGTAAAACACTGTTAAATTAGTGTTTTACCTGAATTTTTAGAAACTTTTCATAATTTAGGTAAGATAACATCTAACAATTGATTTATTCAACAATCATTAGTTATCTTATTTCAACCAATTCCATACGAATATAAGCGTAATTGAAGTGATTAATCGGACAATCAGATGTATCCAGTGAAAAGAGTTTGTTGTCACTCCCATGAATACTGCAAAAATGATAAGAGCAATCAATCCAAAATACAATAGCCATTCTGGATCAGTTTTTACCGCAAATATCATTAAGCAAAGACTTAACAAAATATAGATTGGATGCGACCAATTGAATTGTTCAACCTTAACTTCTTCCCCAACAGCAATTACAGTAAGTAAACCATACAAAAAAATAAATATTCTAAATAAAATCATGAAATTCTCCTTTACTATTTGTTATACTTATCTTAAAAGATGGAGTAAGGTCTATGTCAAGAGAAAGGTAATCAAAATGAAAACAAAAGATATTACTAAGTTATCTGGTTTATCAAAAGATACAATTAGGTTTTATGAAAAATTAGGACTTGTGAAACCTAATAGGGAAAGTTATTCCAGAGAATATGCAGATCATGATTTAGAAAGAATAGAACAAATTAAACAATTAAAAGGTTTAGACTTTACGCTTTCTGAAATAAAGTTGCTTGTTGATATTGATGAAAAATATCAATCAATTGATGAAATCTACTCAATGACACATGATGATTATCAAGAAATCATCCAACTATTAGATAATAAAGTAAACTACTTAGAAGAAAAATCTAAGATGATTGAAGCTGGCTTGGCTAGGCTAAAAGTTATGCAAGAAAAAATTAAAAGCATAAATAATAACAGATGAACTAATATTTAGCCTGAATAATTCATAGTTTTACTAATATTGTTTTTAAACATTAATTTAATAGTATTTAAAGCAACCCTCTGTTGTCAAATCAAATGCAACACTATTGTTATTCAAAAGACATACCCCATTAGACTTTTAGGTATAGGGTTTCCCCCATGGGGGAAATGTCGCTTTTCGATTCTTTTATAACTCAAGTCTTTATTCCATTAAAGACAATTCGGTCTGGTAGGCTTCTTGAGCGGACATTAAACCGAGTATGGATCGTATGCGTTTATTTATCTTACCAGCTGCTTCTGATATATAGTCAGAAGTAAAATGATGTAACGATTTACCTTTCGGTATAAACTCTCTTAAGAGTTTATTGAAATTCTCGTTAGACCCCCGTTCCCATGATGCGTAAGCATGACAAAAATAAATAGATAAATCATCGTTTTCAAGCTCAGATACTTTCGCAAACTCAGATCCATTATCAAATGTAATAGTTTTAAACTGATGAGGGCTGTTTTCTACAAGTGTTTGAAAAGCCGTTAATACAGTCTCGCTTTTATAATCCTCAATCTTCATTGCTATAGCGAAGCGTGTTTTCCGTTCGACTAATGTAATGGCTGCCGGCTCTTCTTTATGGCGTTTTCCCTTTACTAAGTCAGCTTCCCAATGACCAAATTCCGAGCGGTCTAACACACTTGATGCTCGGTCCGAAATACTGGTACCCAGAACTTTCTTATTTCGTCCCTTTGGACGACTGTGCTTATTTTTTCTTGGTTTCAAACGATACATCATAGGTAAATCATGGGGCTTGATACACAGCGCATTTTGTCGAATGTAGCGATAGACGGTTTTGAAACAAGGCACTCTTTCCTTAGGATGTTTTAAAGCATAGGAGATCACAAATGTTTTAATATTGTGAGTTCGCTCTTTTCCTTTGAAAACACCATTGTGGTGAGCTTTCTTTAATTTATACCAAAAGCGTCCAGAGTAAGCTTGCATACCTTTTGATTGACTGCGTTGTCTATTCTTTAAATAAGTGACTTCACCAAAGTCAGCTAGATACTTCTCGACTTTTTTACCTTGACTAATTTGGACGACGGTACCCCGTTTGATTTCACGTGAAATAGTTGATTTATTTCGGCCAAGCAAACGGGCAATCTCAGCTTGCTTTTTGTCTTCTTTTAGCCATTGTTCGATCAGTTCACGTTCCGTGAATTTCAAATGCCCTTTAGATTTCTTTGTGTTAAAATGAGTGTGTGACATGAAGATTCTCTCCTTATACTATGTTGTGGTGACTTAAGTATAACGAATCTTCATGTCTTTTTTTAGTGTTGCGTTTCATCTTACAACACACCAGTATATAAATCTGTTAAAGAGTTTTTATAACTGAGTAAAGTCATGGTTTTGATATAATCATAGTGTAAGTTATTAAATTTAGAAAGTATCGTAAACTTCTTAGCAGCTTCTCAAGGTACAGATATTGACTTCTTTGAAGCTCATCCAAATCTAGATGAATTGCAAAAGAACCATATTGAAGATATTCATGACAGATTTTACGTGATAAAAATCACCCAAGTGTCTTTGCATGGAGCTTACTGAATGAGCCAAGCACAACAACAGAAGCAGCGAATGAATATTTCGGACCATTATTTGAAGCAGCTCACAAATATGGTCCGCAACAACGTCCACGTATATTTGCCTTAATTATGTATTCAACTCCAGATGCTTGTAAAAGTTATCACCATGCTGATTCCCTATGTATGAACCGTTATTACGGTTGGTATGTTAAAGGTGAATCAGACTTTGAAGGTGCTGAACGACTATTCCGTGATGAGATGGACGCTTGGGTAGAACTCGATTTAAATAAACCAATGATTTTTACTGAATATGGTACAGATAATTACATCGGTGAATCAAAACTACCATCTGTGATGGGACAGAGCAATACAGGGATGGGTACTTAGATATGTATCACCGCGTGTTTGCTGATTATGACATGGTTCAAAGTGAGCAAATTTGGAACTTTGCTGATTTCCAAACTGTTGAAGGTCTGATGCGAGTGAACGGAAATAGAAAAGGTGTATTCACATGTCAATGCCAACCTAAACGCGTCGCTTATAAATTAAAAGAACGCTGGGAAAATATTGAATAGATTTTAAACGAAGCATCCTATTGATTTAGGATGCTTTTTCTAATGTGTGAATTTTGTGTTATAAAACTGTGTAAAAAAGGCTATGGAGTTGATATGTAACCGTTTTATTGGTAAGGTTAATTTAGAGAAAGAGAGCACTTAAGTTTGAAATTGAAAGAGGTGGGAACGATGAGAAAAGTAAAATTATTAATGGTTCCTTTAGCAATATTGACACTTGCTGGCGCAATGAACACGAGCGTTGGAACCGTCATGGCCCAAGCAGACGCAGACTACAGTACAGG
Source organism: Ruoffia sp. FAM 26254 (assembly GCF_045528545.1). NCBI lineage: Bacteria > Bacillati > Bacillota > Bacilli > Lactobacillales > Aerococcaceae > Ruoffia > Ruoffia sp. FAM 26254. The sequence continues at coordinate 4,359 of NZ_JBGQQY010000025.1, read as the reverse complement.
CACAGTGATTACTCATACGGTTAGACCAGGCGAATACCTCAACAAAATCGCAAACGACTACGGCGTAACAGCTAACGAATTAAGATTATGGAACCATTTAACAACTGATTTATTACAAATTGGGCAACAATTAAAAATCGTCACAGACGCTGAAACACCACCGCCAACAGGCTCAGTATATACAGTAAGAGCTGGAGATACTTTATGGCGTATCGCTAACACTTATGGTGTAACAGTGAATCAGATTAAATCATGGAACAATCTATCATCTGATTTCTTATACATTGGCATGCGACTTGTTGTATCTGATCAAGGTACAACACCACCTCCATCTGAAGGATTAACTTATACAGTCAGATCAGGGGATACATTATGGAGCATTGCGAATCGTTACGGCGTAACGGTTAACCAATTGAAGTCATGGAACAATTTGTCATCTGATTTCTTAGCCATCGGCATGCGCTTAAATATTAGAGGTGGCGACAATCAACCGCCATCACAAGGAACCGTTCACCGAGTACAACCCGGCGACACATTATTTAACATCGCATACCGCTACGGAACTTCAGTCAATCAATTAAAAGCATGGAACAACTTAACATCTGACTTTATCTATATTGGCACTTACTTAAGAGTGTCACAACCATAATATAGATTGAACAGCGCCAACCACTTCGGTGATTGGCGCTGTTTTTGTGTTGGGAGCGGGGTGCAGGATTTAATTTCCCCTGTCATTCGGTGACAAGTCCCGTTAAGTGTTTAATTTCCCATGTCATTCGGTGACCCGTCCTGTTAGGCGTTTAATATCCCCTGTCATGTGATGACGTGTCCTGTTAGCCGTTCAATTCCCCCTGTCATGTGATGACGTGTCCAGTTAGCTGTCCAATTTCCCTTGTCATTGTGTGACCTGTCCAGTTAGGCGTTCAATATCCCGTGTCATTATGTGACCCGTCCCGTTAGTCGTTTAATTTCCCCTGTCATTATGTGACCCGTCCCGTTAGCCGTTTAATTTCCCTTGTCATATAGTGACAAGTCCTGTTAGTTGTTTAATTTCCCCTGTCATAGAGTGACAAGTCCAATTAAATTCTCAACTCCAATCCAAACAAATAGCACCGACCGAAGTCGATGCCAATCGCATTTTATATAAATGTTCGTTTCTTGATCTCTCCCCAAATCACTTGGCCTTTTGTCACTAGCATATAAATCAACACAATTAAACCAAAGCCAAAGGAAATCAAGGAAGGGGTTTGAAATTGAATCCAACCGATTAAAAGGAAGATTATCGGCACTAAACTTAAGATAGCTACGGCAGCCCAGTATAGAACATAATCACCTGGTTTCATGCGGGTCATCCGTGCGGTGATGATCATACTAATTAAAGTCGAGCTACATATGATAGGAACTGCATAAGTTAGCGACCAAGCTGACCAACCAATCGTGTAATCTAAGTAAATGCACATGAGGGACAAGATGATTAATAAATAAAGTAAGCTTTTGGCAATGTTACGACGCTTGCGAATCAAGGTCAGCACTGCCAACCACATTGTAATTATTCCAAAGGCTGCCCCTTGAAACAATTGGATACGACCGTGATAGAGTAAGCCAATCCCAAGAATAACTGCCACAACAATTAAAGAGAAAGCCATCAAAAATTGAGTAATGAAACGACGATTAAATTGCAAGGGCACATCTGGCATTGAACTGGATGTGACTGGAATATTACTATCAAGAGGCGCCTCACAAAGAGGGCATTTATCCCAATCACCTTTCACGCTCACGTGGCATTCTGGACACTTACGCATCATAACGACCTCCCAACTCTTCCTCAGTCACTTTGTTTACCGTCATCGTCACCGGAATATTCTCGTCACTTAAGAACCTAACATAATGACGGTAAATATCCGTTTCAATAAATGGGGACGTAAAAGTTATCGTCAATACATCATTATGACTAATTGCGCAAAACTGCGGACGAACCGCAATCGTATGGAAATAAACTTGATGAATCATTTGATCAACTAAATAAGGGAAACTAACTAGACCAAGATTGGAAATCGCAAAAGTGAGCTTACGATTATTCATGTAATTAGCAAATTTTAAAGCCAAATCTTTAATCGGTCGTAAAATAATCCGACTTAAAGGATGGTACTCATATTGAATTAGCTGACTAAGCCAACTTTCTAAAGAATCTTTCTCTAGTTGCGGATCTAGCTGATTTTTTAATTCCTGAGAAATTGCTTTTAAAGAATTGTCACCATTCTTCTTATATTTATATTCCAACCGTGTCACCGCAAAGAAATTTCGCGCGGAATCAGAAGGGAAGAACTGACGCAAATTCACTGGCACAGAAACGGCCATCGTCTCATCCCCTTGGAAATTCGGTTCGGCTTTACGAATCGATTCCATAAAAACTGCAGTCAGATAAACTGTTAAAGAAACATTCATCGCTTTCGCTTTTTTCAAAATATCTTTGACTGGCATTTCCAATTCAACGACGCGCGGACGGTAATCTGACGTGTAAGTTCCTTTGTAGTGATAGACTTTTCGACTCGGTTTGGGTTCCTTTTCAACCGCAGGGAATAAGAAGTTTTTTGCCTTAGCACCGACCGTTGTAACTCCCCGTAAAGCTGATTGGGCAGCTTTCGAAAAGTTCAATTGATCCTTTCGTCTAAAATGGCGCTCGAAACTGTCTTCACTCGATTGGTCATGAATATAAGTCGAAACTTCAACGTCTTCATCTTTTAAATCAGGATGTTTTAAACTCAAGTACTCGGTAATTAAATCTTGAAAGAACCACATCGCTCCCGTTCCGTCAGATAAGACGTGAAAGACCTCAAGACTCACGCGCTTCTTCCAGTACATGACACGAAATAATAAATTACGCCGATCGAAAAAATACAAAGGACGACAGGGTGTGTTCGTATCTGGCTCTACTTTGGGCTTCAAATCACTTTCTTCCAAGTAATACCAAAAGAAACCGCGCCGCAAAACACTGTGATAAAGTAAATTTTGCTCAAAGACTTTATTCAAAGCTTGTTGTAGCAAGTCAGGGTCCACTGTATCAGTGACTTCAGCACTAATTCGAAACACTTTACTATCACGGTTAGACATCGCTGCTAAGAAGATATTTGATGCGTTATCTAGGCGAACCCAATTTTTACGCTCATTAACTTTCTGATTCTCCACGTATGTCACTCCTTCTCAAGTGATTCTCTAAATAATCTTTGATTAACAAATAAGTTGTATCAATAATACCTTCATTTAATGGGGCAAAAAGAAAATTATGAACAGTATCTTTTGCACGCATAATTTCCACTTGGTTTCCAGCTTCTAACAACATGAAGCCATAAACTTCACCTTCATCACGTAAAGGGTCAAATTCAGATGAGATAACTAAAGTGTCCGGTTGATTACTAAAATCCTCAGTCATTAACGGTGCGATGTACGGATTCTGTCTTTTGACCTCGTCCGGTTCATACATTTCCATATATTCCTGCATTTTCTTTGCTGTGAGTCCATAGTCATAGCCATTCTCCTCAACACTTTTAAAAGGAGACGCTTCATCGTGGCGCCAATACGTCACAGGATTAATTAAAATTTGTTTACTTGGTAAAGGTTTTCCTTCATTACGTAAGCGTAAAGAAACGACAGCAGCTAAATTTCCTCCAGCTGAGTTTCCAACAATAATAATATTACGCGCGCCTTTAATTCCCGTTAAATCCGGACGTGATAAAAGTAGTTGAGCGACGTGATAACAGTCTTCGAAACCAGCAGGGTAAGGATTCTCAGGTGCTTTTAAATAATCAACCGCTAAGACAATCCGCCCCATTTGATCAGCCAAACGACGACAATCTTTTGTATAGGTATCTATATTTCCTAAAACCCAGCCCCCACCATGAAAGAATAATATAATGTCACTACTCATCAATTTTTTTGGACGAAAAATGCGAATCGGAATTTCATGACTTTGATCTGCAGAATAAATCTTCTGATCCAAATACTGAAAGCGGGATTTAGAAGGGGTGACAAGAACCTTTTGTAATTGCCGTACGAATTTGTATGATTCATGCATATTAATCGTTGGCGATGATAATAATTTTAATGCAAAACGTTTAAGAGTATTCATATTACTACCTCATAATATTTAGTTTTCTTCAGTGTGTCGTATATCAAGAGAAGTGTCAAGTTGTTAGTAAAAAATGATCAAAAAATACTTATAAGACTTATAAAATCCTGAATAATTCATAGTTTTACTAATAGTCTTTCCTAACATTGATTTAATAGTCTTTAAAGTAATCTGCTTCATCACCCATTAGGTGATGAAAAAAGACCCCCTTTCTGATATGGTTAATTCACCAC
>NZ_JBGQQY010000024.1:0-29013 GCF_045528545.1 Ruoffia sp. FAM 26254 | reverse complement strand
AAGCGACATTTCCCCCATGGGGGAAACCCTATACCTAAAAGTCTAATGGGGTATGTCTTTTGAATAACAATAGTGTTGCATTTGATTTGACAACAGAGGAGATTTATATACTCTATTCTCTTCACTATGAAACATTGATTCCAAACTTCGTTTGTGCTATTATAAATCTTGTCCTTTAATTTAAGTAAAACACGCGATCGTGGCGGAATGGCAGACGCGCTAGCTTGAGGGGCTAGTGTCCTTAAGGATGTGTGGGTTCAAATCCCATCGATCGCATCATAAACTCAGTATATAAAAGAAACACGGTGACTTCGTTAGAAGCAACCGTGTTTTTTTGTCTTTACTCTTTATTAAAAATTCTCTTTAACCCAATGCGGCTTTTTTGACGATCTAAAGAAATGACTTCGACTTCAATAATATCTCCAACAGAAACGGCATCAGAGGGATGTTTGATGAATTTTTTAGAGAGTTTTGAGATATGTACTAAACCATCTTGTTTCACTCCAATATCAACAAAGGCTCCAAAGTCGACCACGTTGCGCACGACTCCTTGCAGTTGCATCCCCTCATCCAAATCTTCCATTGATAAGACGTCCGCACGAAGGACTGGCGCATCTTGCCCGTCACGTACATCTGCCGTAGGATGCATTAACCCATCTAGAATATCTGAGATAGATTCTTCACCTAAGTCGTATTGGGTTGCTAAGTCACTGGCTTTGAGTGATTTTAGTGTTTCAATCGCCTCTTCAGAACCAATATCATTTACGTTAACATTTGCCTGATTTAAAATATCTAAAGCCACTTTATAACTCTCCGGGTGAATACTCGTTTGGTCTAATGGATTTTCCCCGCCTAAGATACGCATGAAACCTACGGCTTGTTCATAAGTTTTAGGACCTAAACGTTTGACATCTTTAATTTGTTCACGACTTGAGAAGTGACCTATTTCGTCACGAAGTGCAATCACATTCTTAGCTGTGGCTGCAGTCAAGCCTGAAACGTGCTCCAATAATTGGATACTAGCAGTATTCAAATCGACTCCAACCTGGTTAACGGTAATGTTGACCACAAAGTCTAATTGTTGCGTTAAATCTTTTTGACTCACATCATGTTGGTATTGACCTACCCCCATAGATTTAGGATCAATTTTAATTAATTCAGCAATCGGATCTTGTAAACGACGAGCAATTGAAACCGCACTACGTTCTTCAACTTGGAAGTCTGGGAACTCTTTACGGGCAATGGCACTCGCACTGTATACCGAAGCACCCGCTTCATTAATCACGATAAATTGTGTGTCCAAGTTATGTTCTTTAATTAGATTTGAAACAAATTGTTCAGACTCACGACTAGCTGTCCCATTACCGATCGCAATGATATCCACATCGTGTTTACGGATAAATTCTAATAACTCGCCTTTAGCTGCTTGACGTTTAGGGCCTGCTGCAGGTTTATGTGGATAAATAACACCTTTATCCAATACTCGACCTGTTTCATTGATGATAGCTAATTTACACCCCGTACGGTATGCGGGGTCAAAGCCCATGACAACACGTCCTTTTAAAGGTGGTTGTAGTAAGAGGTTACGTAAGTTCTCACCGAAGACTTTAATCGCTTGTTGACTGGCCTCTTCCGTTGCTTCACTCCGCATCTCACGTTCAATGGCTGGTCCAATGAAGCGTTTATAAGCGTCTTCAACAGCCAATTGAACTAACTCTTTCTTGTCTTCATTTAACTCTTTAGGAATGAATCGATTCGACATATATTTAATAACTGGTTCAGTATCAACTTGAATTTTCACTGTGATGACGCCTTCTTTTTCTGCACGATTAATTGCAAGCGTACGGTGAGACATCAATGCCGTTAACGATTCGCTAAATTCATAATATTGTTGATACACTTTATTCTCATCTTTGTCTTCATCTTTAAGTGTAGTTGCGATTTTAGCATTATAGCGCGTGTATTTACGAATAAATTCACGGAACTGTGCGTTATCAGACACTTCTTGAGCTAAGATTTCATGTGCACCTGCTAACGCATCTTGTGCGGTTGGCACTTCATCGTTGATATATTTTTCTGCTTCTGCTTCTGGAATTGCATCCGTTGCTTCAACTGATAATAACCACTCGGCTAATGGTTCTAGGCCATTTTCCTTCGCTGTCATCGCTTTTGTACGGCGACTTTGTTTGAACGGACGGTAAATATCTTCGACTTGTTGTAAGGTTGAAGATTTCATAACATTTCGTTCAATCTCATCGGTTAATTTTTCTTGCTCAGCAATTAAGCGAACGACTTCTTCTTTTCGCTCGCCCAATTGTTTCGCATAAGTATATTTTTGTTCGATATCGTGAATTTGAACTTCATCCAGTGATCCAGTTACTTCTTTACGGTAACGCGCAATAAATGGAATCGTATTCCCTTCACTTAATAAATTCAGTACCGCTTGGATTTGCTTGGAACTAATTTTTGTTTCTTGATTAATTTGTTTAATTAAATCTGCTGTATCAATAACTGTTGCCATTAAAAATCTCCTATCTTAATACTACGACATCCTTCACTTCTTCTCGATCAATGCGTAAAGCAATTAAGCTTCCGCCATAAACATTCCCACCATCGATACCCCATTTGCCATCACGTTGCCAAGGTTCGACGGATTCATGCAATGTTTGAACAGGTGTATGGCCGAAGATGATGTTGCGACCGGTCGTATTTTTTTCATAATGAAACCCTTCTCGAATCCATAAGAAATCATGCAAAGAAGTGTAACGCCAATCTGATTTAATAAAGTCTACTCCTGCATGGACAATAATATGATTACCAAAAGTTGTGTAATAAACTAAACTTTCCAGCCATTCTATCAGCCACGGTTCTTTCTCAAGGAGTTTCTCCACTACTTCCTCCGGTGCTTGTGCTTCAACGTCTTCGATTTGGATTTGTAGTAATTGGGAAATTGTTGTTGCACCACCATTTTTCTTATAAAGTTTCCATTCTTTTCGTGGTTCAAGTAAATAATTTAAGAAAAGTTGTTCATGATTGCCTCGTAAAAGGATCGCATTATGCTCTTTTTGTAAAGTTCTTACGGTCTTTAACACAGAGTCCGAATTGGGTCCGCGATCAATATAATCGCCGACTAATATTAGTTGCTCTTCATCCCGGCGCCAATGAGATAACATGACCTCTAACGAATGATACATGCCATGGATATCGCCGATTACAAAAGCTTTTTCTTTTGTCATACTAAGTCACCTTCTTCCTACATATAATAGATTATATCATAATTGCCAACGAGTATATAATGAGCTACATATGTTGTGAATATTATTTTAGATGGGTTTTTATCAAAAACACGAACGTTCATCTCTGAATATATACGAATCGTTTGTTTCGGTCTAGGCATTTCAGAAGTCCGTTGTTATACTTACTAGCGTAATAAACATCTTTTAGGAGGAAGAAAATGAACGCTTTAAATCGTTTTTTTAAGTTGGAGGAACACAACACAACTGTTTCGACCGAAATTGTTGCGGGAATTACAACTTTCTTAGCAATGTCTTACATTATATTTGTAAACCCTAGTATCTTAGCATTATCTGGCATGCCTTCTCAGGCAGTGTTTCTAGCGACATTATTTGCATCAGCTATCTCGACATTATTTATTGGATTATTTGCAAATGTCCCTTATGCACTTGCACCTGGTATGGGTCTGAATGCATTCTTTACATATACAGTTGTCTTTGCTTTAGGTTTTACTTGGCAAGAAGCTTTATCCATGGTATTCATCTGTGGGATAATTAACGTATTAATCACAGTAACTAAAGTTCGTAAGATGTTAATCCTTGCGATCCCAGAATTTTTACAACACGCAATTTCAGCCGGTATCGGAGTATTTATTGGTTACCTTGGTATTAAAAATGCTGGTTTGTTACAGTTCACTTCAGATGCATCAAATATCGTCTCTGTGAATGGTCAAGCGGGCGGGACTGAAATTAACGGTGTCGTTGAATCAGTTGTCACAAGTGGTGGAATTTTACCTGAGTTAGTTGACTTAACTCAACCAACGGTTCTTGTTGTTATTATTGGATTATTCATTACAATTGCTTTAATGATTTTAAATGTTCAAGGTGCAATTTTAATTGGTATTATTGCGACAACTTTATTAGCGATGGTATTTGGCTTAGTTGATCTATCAACGATTGATTTCTCTGAAAATACTTTAGCGGATGCCTTTGTTGAATTGAAAGATACTTTCTTAGTCATCTTTTCATCAGCCGGCTTACCTTCCCTATTCTCTGATCTGTCAAAATTACCAGTCGTTATTATGACAATCTTTGCATTCAGTTTAGCGGATGTCTTCGATACAATTGGTACATTCATTGGAACAGGTCGTCGTACAGGAATCTTTACAGATAAAGATATTCAAGAATTAGAAGATTCAACAGGAATTACTTCAAAAATGGACCGCGCATTATTCGCCGATTCAATTGGTACTGTCTTTGGTGCGATGTTTGGTACTTCTAATACAACGACTTTCGTTGAGTCAGCTGCAGGTATCGGAGCTGGAGGTCGCACAGGATTAACTTCAGTTTCAACCGCTATTTGTTTTATCTTAGCAGCATTTTTAGCACCAGTTATAAGTATTGTTCCGACAGCAGCAACGGCACCAGCTTTAATTATTGTTGGTATCTTAATGGTTTCAAGTTTTGCTGATATTGAATGGTCTGATTTCTCGGTCGCTGTTCCAGCATTCTTCACTTCTGTCTTCATGGGACTGGCATATTCAATTTCTAATGGGATTGCAGCAGGTTTCATTACATACGGACTTGTTAAGATTGTTAAAGGCGAAGCGAAAGAGGTTCACCCTATCTTATGGATTTCAATGGGTCTATTCATCCTAAACTTCATCGTTATGGCGTCATTCTAATTGAATTACCCTTCTATATACTTTACCCCTGTAGAGCATTTAACCGTGCTTTACAGGGGTATTTTAGTTTAAAAATATAATCTTGACACACAAAAAACTCCGGACACAGACTTTCTCTGTTCCGGAGTTTAATATGATTACTTTACGTAGTTTTAGAGTTTGTAATTGCGACTAACCATGACGCACCACCAACAACTCCTAAGATTGCCATTACGATCCAAGCCGTATTGCAACCACCACTTACATCCACAATCCCTGCAACTGCTGATGAAACAATCGCCATGCCTAATTGTTGAGCTGATTGACCATAACCATAGGCATTAGAATACTCTTTTGTTGGGAAGATTGAATTTGAGAAATACTGTAACTTACAAGTCCGATAATAGACGATATAATACCCATTAAATAAGTCTTATTAAAATGTGAACCTGATAAATTTTTTGAAACGATAGATGAAACAAAAATCCCAATTCCTAGAACAATCACATTATTAATTGCTAAGGCACTGTTACTGATTCCCAATTCTATTGCAACTGATGTTTGGAATATATTGGTTAGAATCGCAATGACAATCCAGCAGCTGTAGAACATTTTCTCGTTTTTTAATTCATCATACGATTTTTTTACAATCATAGCAGAAAACCCCTAATTCAGAACACTTTTTTCACATTTTTTATAAAAAAGCCATCATTATGGCTTTTATGTAATTTATTTGCTATCAAGTTACATCAGTGTTTATTTATAAATTGGTGATATAAGTCTGATATCTATCGGCGCATTATAGATAAAGGTAGCTGTCTGGGACACCTATAATATGCTTAATTTGAAGAATACCGTTAATTTAAATTAGCTGTAACTAATAAGGATTCCTTTTGTAACTTAAGACAAATGTGAGTGCCGTTTGGCTTGAGCTAGGTCAACTAAAGACAAATGGCGTTACTGTTTGGCTTGAGTTAGGTCAACTAAAGACAAATGGACTTGCCGTTTGGCTTGAGCTAGGTCAACTAAAGACAAATGGCGTTACCGTTTGGCTTGAGTTACCTCAACTAAAGACGAATGGACTTACCGTTTGGCTTGAGTTAGCCCATCTAAAGACGAATGGCGTTACCGTTTGGCTTGAGTTAGGTCAACTAAAGACAAATGGACTTGCCGTTTGGCTTGAGCTAGGTCAACTAAAGACAAATGGCGTTACCGTTTGGCTTGAGTTACCTCAACTAAAGACGAATGGACTTATCGTTTGGCTTGAGTTAGCCCATCTAAAGACGAATGGAGTTATCATTTGTCGCTAGTTTAATCTGAATCGCACAAATATTTAAGATTCACAATCCTAAAAGCAAAAAACACCCACTAAAATTTCAGTGAGTGTATTTGTTATCTATTCTATTGTTGCGGATAGTAGATTACTCTACTCCAAGATGTCCTTTAACTAAGTCTTCGATTCCTTGCATTTCAGCTTGAACGTCAGCGTCGTTAATCATAATATTTTCTAAAGCTAATTCGATTTCACTGAATACTTCTGAAGATCCTACATAAGGAACTTGTGATTGACCGTAGTCTAACTCTGCTGATGCTGCTTCTACAAGTGGGTTTTCAGCTAAGTAGTCTTGCCATAAGTCAGAATCTAATCCTGCTTGAGTGATTGGTAAGTAACCAGTTCCAATTGCCCATTTAGCTGTATTTTCACCTTCTAATAAGTAAGCTAAGAATGCAGCTGCACCAGCGCGTTCTTCTTCTGAAGCTGATTCAAATAAGCCTAAATCATTACCAGCGAATAAAGTTAAGTTTTCACCATCGTTGAATACTGGAATTTCAGCTGTAGTCATGTTAATTCCATTTTCTTCAATTCCTGGTAATACGTGTGCTAAACCAGCTGAAGATCCGATGTATAATGCACTTGCACCTTGTGAGAATGGACCTGACATGAATCCGTCTTCTCCAGCTTGACGTGCATGTCCATTAGTAATTAAATCTTTAATGAATTGTACAGGTTCAGTGGCAGTTTCTGAAGCAATTTCAACTTCTGTTAAATCATCAGAAATCCAAGTTGCACCATTTTGACGAGCCATTGTTTCAACTTCCATTGAGATAGAGTTTTCTAATCCCATTGCTTCTTCTTCTAAACCAGCTTCGTCAAGAGCTTCACCTAAAGCTTGAACTTCAGCCCAAGTTGTTGGAATTTCAGCTTCAACTTCGTCTAATAAATCTTGGTTAACAAACATTAAACGAACTGATTTTGAGAATGGCATTGCATAGATTCCATCATCATAAGTAACACCAGTCATGAACCCTTCAAAGATTCCGTCTTTTAACTCGTCCGTCCAACCATTTTCTTCTGTTAAGTAAGCGTCTAATGGCGTTAATAAACCTTGATCACGGTAATCAGGTGTATTTGAGTTTGTTAATTGAGACATTGTTGGTAAGTCACCAGACACACCAGATGCCATAATACTTTGTTGTAAAGTACTGTAGTCACCTTGGTTTTGTTCAACAACAACATATTGGTCTTGTGAACCGTTGAATCCTTCAACTAATTCAGTGATCATGTCTTGGTGAGGACCGTTCATTGCGTGCCAGAAAGTAATTTCTACTGGCTCTTCTTGTGCTTGGGCAGTGAATGGTGCAAATGCACTTACTGATACTGATGCCGCTAAAGCAGCAACTGATAATTTAAATTTCTTCATTAAATAATTCCCTCCTGAGGATATATTGACTAACCTTTTAGTCCAGAGTTTGAGATACCTTGAATAATGTAACGTTGCAACAATAGATAGATGATAACCATAGGAACAATAACAATCGTTGAGGCAGCCATTAATAACTCAAATTTCGTACCCGCTTCTGTTGTAAATGCTTGAAGTCCGACAGGTAATGTACGTAGACTAGTATCATTTGTAACAATCAGTGGCCACATGAATGAGTTCCAGCTTCCGATAACCTTCAATATCATCACCGCGACAATCGATGATTGAGATAGTGGTACCATCATTTCCCAAAGGAAACGCCAGTCACTACTTCCATCCACTTTAGCAGAATAATATAAAGCATCTGGGATCGATTCAAACGACTGCTTTAGAGTAAAGATCGAGAATACACTCGCTAACCATGGAATGATTAATGCCCAATAAGTATTAATTAAATCCCAATTTGCCAAAGTAACAAAGTTCGGGATGGTCATCAATTCACCTGGGACCATCATCGTAGCTAACAATATTATAAATATTAAATCTTTACCCCAAAATTTAAGTTTAGCAAAGGCAAAAGCTGCCAATATGCTAGTAAATAATTCACCCGCAGTGGAAGCCACCGTGACAATCACACTGTTTACGAAATAACGAGCGAACGGCGCTGCTTCGAGCGCTTCTTCATAGTTTGAAAACAACCAATTGCTTGGTAAAAGAGTCGGTGGAATCGCAATCGCTTCTCCAGCTGACTTCAAACTGGTTGACACCATCCAGAAGAATGGTAACACCATCAAGATACCACCTAGAAAAAGTACTAAATAAATTGAAAATAATTGTAAGAATTTTTTCATGCTTGCCCACCTCGCTTCTCAAAATACCGATTACCAAGGTATTGAATGATTGTTATCACAAGTACAATTAAGAATAAGACAATTCCAGATGCCGCAGCGACACCATAGTCGAATTGTTCGTAGAATTTTCTAAATAGATAGTAAACAACGGTCGTTGCTGAGCCTGCCGGTCCAGGTCGTCCATTGAATAAAGCAAAGACTTCATCAAACACTTTAAATGAATTAATCGTTCCAACGACTGACAATAAGAACAATGTCGGTCTTAAGAGTGGAATAGTAATGTTTGTAAATCTTGCCCAAACTCCTGCCCCATCAACTTTAGCGGCGCGATAATAATTATCACTAATATTATTTAATCCAACTAATAGAAGCAGGATGTTAAAACCTAACCCCTTCCAAATCGCCATGATAATGACGGCTATCATCGCGTTATCAGGATCTCCTAGCCAGTTGATGGCATCAACACCAAAGAGTCCTAAGATATAGTTAATTAAGCCATATCTAGAGTGGTAAAGCCAACTCCAAACTACTGAAATCGCAACCGTACTCGTTACAAAAGGTAAGAAGTAAACAGAACGGAAGAAGCCTTGGAATTTAGGAATTGAATTCAGTAATACAGCTACAAACAAAGATATAGTAATCGATGCAGGTACTACACCAATAACATAAATTGCTGTGTTCTTTAAAGCTTTGAAGAACTCAGGGTCAGTGAGTAACTCTTGATAATTATCCATCCCACGAGCATTAATCTCACCCGAAAAGATATTAAAGTCTGTATAAAAACTCATATCAATCGATTTAAAGATTGGATAAATCGTAAAAATACCAATAAAAATAATGGCTGGTGCTAAATAAAGTAAAGAGACTAAAGTACTTTTTACTGTTGCCTTCTTATTCATCTTTATCCCTGCTTTCCAGGCGATTCCCTTCTATGTCGAAGTATAAAGTGTTTGCTTCATCGGCATTAAAGTAAATTGTATCGCCAACATTTAAGCCTTCAGTATCGACATCAGAAACAATGAATTTCTCACTGTCATTATTTAAATGAACTGTGATGTCTTTACCTACACGTTCGATACGTTCAACTGTTGCACTTAATAAGTGTGATTCCTCATTAGCTACAACTAGATGTTCTGGACGAACTCCAAAGTGGAACCAGTCTTTATTATAGAATGAGTGTTTTTTATTGATAGAACGCGATTCTTTTGTAAAAATATTAATAATTGGCGACCCAATAAATTTCGCAATAAATAAGTTTTTAGGGTCTTCATATAAAGTAACAGGATCTGTCATTTGTTGAATTTCCCCATCGTCTAGGACCATAACGTGGTCTGCGATACTTAAAGCTTCTTCTTGGTCATGGGTTACAAACACGGTTGTAACACCCGTTTCTTTTTGAATACGTCGAATTTCTTCACGCATTTCAATACGCAAACGCGCATCCAAGTTACTTAATGGCTCATCCATTAATAGAATTGACGGTGATTTCGCTAAGGCACGACTAATCGCTACCCTTTGTTGTTGACCACCGGATAATTGACGTGGGTATTTATCTAGTTGATCGCCGATCTTAGTTAACTCCGCCATTTCAGTGGCGATGCGACGGCGTTCCTTTTTACTCACTTTAGCCATTTTTAAAGGGAACATAATATTCTCTAAGACGGTTAAATGTGGATAAAGCGCATAGTTTTGGAATACTAAACCCACACCCCGTTTAACTGGGTCTAAATTCGTTACTTCTTTATCATCAAAGAAGATTTTTCCTTCCGTTGCATCTAACAAACCAGATATGAGATACAATGTTGTTGATTTCCCACTACCACTTGGGCCTAAAAATGAAATTAATTCGCTACTAGGTAGAGTGAAATTAATACGGTCTAATACTGTCTTATCTCCAAATTTCAGTGTCACGTCTTCAAATCTTACTTGCATACTTACACCTCATCCTTCTCAAGTTATTTCAGTATACCAAGCTACTGTTAATTTTTTGTAAATTCTATGTAAAATAATCGTATCCTAATAATTCTCATGGGTTATTCATATCAGCGACATTTAATTTTGGTTCCCATTTAAGGTGCTGATAATTCGAATTAATATAGTCCCATTTTTCTTGAGAATATGTGCTTAGCGCATCTTTCATTAAAGTCGCGATATCAATATTTGAGATTGATTCAATTTTTTCTTTACCATACCACTTAAAGTCTCCCCCGCCGACGGCACGGTATTGAGATAAGGCCACACTGTAAGTAGCATTTTTATCCAGCATTTTTCCAGTTCGATCATCAACAATACTTGTCACTCGCTGACCAACAGGTTGTGTCATATCAACGGTTGTAGTCATTCCACTATAGACGTCAAAGTTATAATGTCTTGGTTTAGGTTCAACATATTCTGGATTCACCTGGATATTACCTTGAGCGTTTACTTCTAGGTATTGTAAGTTGAATTCCATGACTTCATATAGGTCATTACCCGTGACATTCACTTTAGCGATTAGATTATAGAAAGGATAGCTCTTTAATAAAATTTCATTCGTAATTTCACCGTGGAAATTTACAAAAGCGTCATTAACTAAAGCCACAGAACTAAAATCAGCCCCTGTTTCATCGAATTGAATTTGATTTAATAATTCAATAAATGGATGGCCATTCAGACGCGCATCAATCGGACTTGTAGTCACTTGTTCTAAAGGTGCGACACCTAATACGGTATTCAACCAATTATTTCCATCAGTAATTTCAGGTTCCATGACAGCTTTAACTGCTTGGTTAACCTCACATTGAGACGTATTATGAAGTGTACCGTTTATTCCTGAAACCTCTTGATTATCCGTTAATTCAATTTCGACTTCGGCTACAATTTCACCGGCATAGCCAGGTTGAATGACGTAAGTTTGGCCCACTTGTTGATTCAACTCGCGGTGTTGATGACCTGTTAATAAGACGTCAACCCCTTCAATACCCGCCAACATTTCAGACCCTTGGTTTTCTTTCGTTAATTCTTCTAAAGGTTCCTTAGTGACTAAATCTCGTTCGAAACCACCATGATACGCTAATATGACAACATCCACTTGGTCACGCACTATTTCAACGTAATACTTAGCGGATTCAAAGGCATCCTCAAATCGTAACCCCTCATAATGGGCGGGCAATTCCCAGTTTGGAATATAAGAAGTTGTTACTCCTACAATACCAATCTTAATGCCTTCTCGCTCAATGATATCGTAGGGTTTACCTAAAAATGGTTTGCCCGTCGCATCATCAATAATATTGCTGACAAGTAAATCCGCATTCAAATCTTGAATTATCTGGTCGCGGTAATTTTGTCCAAAGTTAAATTCATGATTCCCAATCAATTGATAGTCATAACCAATCATATTCATTGCTCGAGCAATAACTCTTCCGTCTTGACGTTCTTGACTCAAGTAGGTTGCAAAAGACGATCCTTGGATAAAATCTCCTAGGTCTATCGTTAAAGTCACATCAGCCTCTTTGGCTTTTAAATTTTCAATACAACTTGCGGTATTGAATAAAGAAGCCTTAGGATTATCTGGTTGATTTAACCAATGCCCGTGGGTATCGCTTGTTACAATTAATCGTACAACTTGTTGACTCACTCTATCTCTCCTCTATTTACTCAGTTCCTTTATTGAATCGATGGAATATTGCTTGTTATATTCTGGTAACCAAGTTGTCACTCCATATGTTTCAAGGGCTTCACTGTATAGTTCTGGCAATTTTGTGTGCCAAGGAACGGTGACTTTTGCGTTAATTGTGTAGGCAACCGCTAATAAATCTTCTTTAGATGCATGTCCTGACACACCCGCATCAACCACTCGCCAACCATTATCATGTAAGCCACGAATATAAGTTTCATAACCTTCCATGAATGCTCCTAAAGGAACACCATTTGAATGAAGTAAGATTCCTTTTGGTAGAACATATAGCTGCTCGTAAGTGAATTCATCCACTTGAAGTGCAAATTGTTCAGGATTTGCCTGAATTTGTTGAACACTCACACCAAAGCTCGCATCTTCAGTTGCTAAAGGAGCGACATAATCTAAGTCTTTGACATATTCGAATGCAAGATTATATAGACTCGCTTGCAGTACAAAGGTGCGTTTATACTCATTGAATAAATGCGCTAATTCAACCACACGATCCACATTTTGTGGATAACCATTAAATGCTACTAATTTATCTGAGTCTTTAATTAAAGCACGTACGTCTCGCATTAAGCCAAATTCTGTGTGACTGCCTAAGCGTTCAATCAGTGGTTCTAATGCCTTATCAAGGGCAGATGGTTCAATCGTTTCGCTGAAACTATAACTTGTTCCCTCAAGTAATAAGATATCTGGTTGGAAAGCTTTTGCTTTAATGGTTGTCTCCATCACTCTTTCCGGATGGAAACCACTTAATCTCAAGTCTCCTGAGTAAATCACTTTAACATCAGGAGCTTTAATAAAGATACTTGCCGCCCCTTCCGTATCATGATCACTTAGATGAAAAGTAATTGAAAACTCACCATGTTCAATCGTCTCACCGGGTTTTACTGGTGTCCAATTTACTGGATAGTCCGGTAGAAATTCGTGCTTGTTCAACGAATGATATAAAGCAACCGCTGTCTCGGTTGCATAGACAGGAATATCCGGATGTAAATGAGCCAAGCTCCCCACATGGTCCAAATGTAGATGTGAAATTAATACAATCGTTTTTAAGTCTGAAGCTTCATAACTTAATGTTGAATTATCTTCTAAAGCTTCTTGTCTAAATAGGCCACCAATTTTAGGCAATTTGTTGTCGTCATATAATGCTTGTGTATTTTTCTGATATGCCAATTCATTAATATCAACACCAACAACTGCGCCAAAATCTGTAATAATACGATAGCCAGCATACTCCAGCGAGATTATATTACCGCCAATCGTATCTAAGCCCCCATGAAACTCCATAATTGTTTTGTGATTCATTCAAAATAACTCCTTTGTCTTAGCTCTAAAAGTATTCTAGCACTATCTGAAGTGAAAAGACAAATATAAATTTTAAATATGAGAAGACGATAATTTAATGCCTATTAGTATTAATCAAGCCAACAAAAGTCTAAGAAAAAAAGCCGAAGCAACTATTTCTAGTTGTTTCGACTTTTTTTAAAATATAGTTAAATTTTAATACCAGTTGTTTGCGTTGTGGTGAGCTAAGGCTGCTTGCCAGCTACCGTAGCGTTCTGCAACATATCCATTAGATGCTGCTTCTTGACTGGCTGGTGATCTGTCACCGTAACCATATGTCGAGAAGTATGAATCTAACATTTGGTAAGCTCCGTAGTGGTTTCCAGATACACTATAAATATCATAGTTATGTGTACTTTCACGACGGCGGATTTCTAATTTAGCTGCTAATTCAGATTCAGATAGACCAGCATTTTCTGGCATTGAACCTAGACTTGCTGAGTAGTAGTCAATTGAACCAGAAGCTGGCTCTTCAACAACAGGTTCTTCAACGACAGGCTCTTCATAAACCGGTTCTTCGACTTCAGGTGCCACATAAACAGGTTCCTCTACCACTGGCTCTTCTTCTTCGACTACTTCCCATGGTTGAGTTTCTTCAGGAACAGTTAAATCAGTTTCGTAAGTTGGTTCTTCCACTTCTTCTACGATTTCTTCTTCAACAATTTCTTCAACGACAGGAGTTTCTTCCACAACTTCAGTGGTTTCTTCTTCTAGTACAAGCTCTTCTACCACTGATTCTTCAATAATTTCTTCTTCGACTACAGGTGTTTCTTCAGCAACAACTTCTTCTGTTACTTCTTCTTCCCAAGTGACTAAGTTTTCTGGGTAAGAAACCTCTGCTGTTTCATAAGTGAATTCTGATACTTCTTCAGCTTCTTCAACTTCTTGCGTTTCAGGCGCAATCCATTCTTCAACTGTGTTTAATACTAAACCATCTTCAGTCATTGGTTCAGTTACTTCTGGTTCTACGACTTCTTCGATAACCTCTTCTGTTTCAACTGGTTCTACTTCTTCACCAGTTTCAGTTGAGTAAGTCACTTCTTCACCTAAATCTTCATTAGCGAAAGTCACTTGATGGTGCTCTTCGTTAAATGCTAATGTTGATCCTGCAATAATTAAGTCAGGATTTTCAAGTTGGTTTAATACTGATACTTCTTCAACAGATAGCCCTAATGCTTCTGCGATAACTGATAAAGTATCTCCCCATTGAATTGTATATTTGCCTGTCTCAGCAATTTCTTTATTTATTGAATCGGCAACATCTACGATTGAACGCTCGGTCCAAGTCCCTGATGCTTCGTTATCACCGATGACTTGTGCTTCAGCACTATTGATCGCCATTGATGAAGCAGAAACTGCAATTGTAGCTGCCACAAGTTTTAGTGATTTTCTCATTTATGTAATACCCCTTTATATTTAAAATAATTAAATATCATATTTGATGACTTATGATATATTAACTCAAGTTCAAATATAAAGAAAGAGCTAAAAGCCATCTGTTAATGACCCTTAACTCTTTTGTTGCATAACTCCATTTTTGTAACACAACTGTAACTTAAGCAAGCTCTTCGATTTGATCGATTAAGCCGTCAACGAATTGAATTGCTTGACGAATCGCGTCCGCATTGGTCATATCTACATCCACATTGGCTGCTAATTCAAGCGCATCTTTCGTTCCGCCTGCTGCTAAATTGTCTAACCAAGCTGACACAGCTTCTTGATCATTATCAGCAATCATCTGACCCACTTGAGTTCCAATCGTTAAACCAGCTGAATAAGTATATGAGTATAAGCCCATATAGTAATGTGGTTGGCGCATCCAAGTTAATTCAGCACCATCATTGATTTCTACAGCATCTGCCCAGAAGTTTTCTAACGTTTCTTTAAAGAACCCATTTAGACGGTTAGCATTTAATACTTCATCATTATCTACTGCTTCGTAAACTTTGCGTTGGAAATCCGCTTCTAATAAATGTGTCACCATATTATGGAAGTAAGTTCTTGTAATAAATTCCGCAATTAATGAGCGTTTCGCATCATTTTCAATCGGTTGATTTAATAAATATTGGCACATAATGACTTCGTTTGCTGTTGAAGGTGCTTCAACAAAATACAAGCTTGCTTCCGGTGTAATACTTAATTGGTTTTGATAAGTTAATTGGAAATGCCCTGCATGGCCTAACTCATGGGCTAGCACAAGCACTTCACTTAATAAACCAGTCCAGTTAAGCAGAATATAAGACGGTCCATCAGCAATCGTTGAACAGAAACCACCTGTTGATTTTGATTGGTTCATCGGGTAATCAATCCAGCGTTCTTCAAAGGCTTGCTTCACATAACTTAAATACTCATCCCCAAAGACAGATAAAGCTGACTCAATCATCTCACGACTCTCATCAATACTAATCGACATCGGTTCATCTTTAGAGAATGGCATCTTAATGTCAGCTAAAGTAACTTTATCCAACCCTTGTTCTTCTTTTAATAACTTCGCGTAACGTCTAAATACTGGCGCTAACTCCGTAGTTAAGGTATCGATAATTAAATTATAACTATCACGTGAAATTTGTTGATCGTGTAGTAAATAATCAAACACAGAATCAAAGCCACGTAAAGTTGCCATTTTCTTCTCAGTTTGAACATGGTTAATATAATTGGCAGCAACCGTATGTTGATGGTTGCTTAAGCCTTGGTGGAATGATTTCCAAGCAGCATGGCGAATTTCTTTATTCATATGCCCTTCAAAATCTTGCTCAAAACCAGCAAAGGAATTGCTGTAAGTTTCAGAACCCACTACAAAGTCTGGAAAGACCATGTCTTGGAATTTAACTGTATTATACATATCACTATGATTCATTAGTGATCCCGATAAGCTACTTAGAGTTTCCTCAATCATAGGATCTAGCATCATTGGTTTATTATATTTGATTCGATCGATAAAAGCTTTAAATCTTTGCCCTTCCTCAGTCACTAATAATTCATTTAACATCTCTTCAGATAAGTTCGCTAATTCCGATTCAAAAAATGATAAACGAACGCCAAGCCACTCACTTAATTGGCCTAATTTTAACGCATTTGCTTCATTCGTATCATCTAATTTATCTACTTCATAGGCTAAAGAACCGTATTGAAATACTTTCCCCATCCTAACATTGATATCATCAAAATCATTTAAAGCACTTAAAATCGTTCCAACATTTGTTAAGTTCCCTTTATAATCTGTATTAAAAGTTGCTACTTTTTCTTTTAAGGCTTCTATTGCTTTTTCGTACTCTGCTTGGGTTGCAAATAGTAATGATAAGTCCCAAGTCTCTTCTTTATTTAATAAATCACGTGTTGGTAGTGGTCCATTTTGTTTAGTCATAATATCCTCCATCATGTTATTAATGTGCTACTTCGCCGTACAATGCTTTCTCTCTTAATCTGTGAACGAATTGCTCTAAGCGATTAATTGCGACTTTCAGTTCTTTAATCGAATATGCATAGGAGATTCGGATGTACCCTTCTCCACTGTCCCCAAAGGCAGACCCTGGAATGACAGCCAAATGCTCTTCTAACAGTAATTGTGTCGCAAAATCTTCTGAAGACATCTGGAATTCTTGGATATTTGGGAAGATGTAAAATGCTCCTAAAGGTTCAAAGCAAGTTAAGCCAATTCGATCTAACTCTTTTAAAAGATAGCGTCGACGTTGATTGTAACTTTGGCGCATCTCTTCAACCGATGCATCCCCATTTTTCAAAGCTTCTATACCAGCGTATTGACTCAGTGTCGGTGCAGCCATAATTGTAAACTGATGAATCTTAATCATCTGTTCCATAATTGCTTTCGGCCCACAACAATAGCCTAAACGCCAACCGGTCATCGCGTAGGTTTTAGAAAAACCATTAATATAAACTGTGCGCTCTTTCATTCCTGGTACTGAAACCAATGTTACATGCGCACT
The DNA here is from genome assembly GCF_045528545.1 of Ruoffia sp. FAM 26254. Taxonomy (NCBI): domain Bacteria; kingdom Bacillati; phylum Bacillota; class Bacilli; order Lactobacillales; family Aerococcaceae; genus Ruoffia; species Ruoffia sp. FAM 26254. The sequence goes on along the minus strand of NZ_JBGQQY010000024.1, from coordinate 11,611 downwards.
TTCAGTATAGGTCAAATCATCATAAATTTCATCTGTCACTAAAAGCAAGTCATGCTGCATAATAACGCGAGCTAACGCATCAATGTCACTTTGCTCTAATATTGCACCAGTTGGATTGTTTGGAAAATTCATAATAACAATCTTCGTCTTCGGTGTAATCGCTGCTTCTAGTTCTTCCGCCGTTAAACGGAATTGATTTGCTTCTTGTAAAGCAATCGGAACGGGAACCCCGCCAGACAACTCAATACAAGGCAAGTAAGAAACATAGCCCGGTTCTAAATAAATAACTTCGTCCCCGGGACAAACCGTTGCCCGTAAAGCAATATCAATCGCTTCACTCCCACCAATCGTCACTAAAATCTCTTCTTTAGGATTATAATCTAATTGATGCTTACGACTTAGTCGCCCAGCTATTTCTTCTCGTAACTCCATCAAACCAGCATTAGCTGTATAGAATGTCCGTCCACGACTCATTGCGTCGCGCGCTTCATCACGAATATGCCACGGTGTATCGAAATCAGGTTCCCCCACTCCTAATGAAATAACATTATCCATCTCATTAGCAATATTAAAAAAGCGGCGAATTCCTGAAGGGTTTATTTTTTTGACGTGTTCATTCACGAAATCTCTCATAAAAAAATCCCCATCCTACGATCGTGATCATCATTATCAAATAATGTTCCATGATCTTTATATTTTTTCAAAATAACGTGCGTTGCTGTCGACTGAACTTCATCAATCACAGATAATTTCCTTGTCACAAAACGGGCAATTTCTCGCATGGGTGCTTTCTTCAATTCAATTGAAAAATCATACCCACCTGACATTAAATACATTGCTTCAATTTCTGGAAAATCGTAAATCAAACTCGCAATCCGATCAAAGCCTTGACCGCGTTGTGGATTCACTTTCACTTCAATCATCGCTGAAACATATTCATCTTCAGTCTTATCCCAATTAATCAAAGTGTGGTAGCCGATAATGACTTTCTCTTCTTCTAACTCAATAATAATTTGTTCAACAACACTCTCTTCTATATCAAGCATTGTCGCGATTTCACTCGTTTTTAAGCGGCTATCTTGTTCGATAAGTTTTAAAATATTCTCACGTTGATTCATAATATCACTCCCTTATTTTATATGACATCTATTATAACAAAACGCTTTCTTAAATACGATAAAAATTATAACAAAAAAGCAAGCACCGAAACGGCACTTGCTAAAAGTGTGATTAATCCACAGATATCCACAACTGTGATCTTAATTCATTAAAGACATTATGAACACGAAGAGATAAATTCCCTACCTGGTCTGAAATGCTGTCATAATTCCCTGGATAAGACGTGTAAACAGCTAAAGAATAAGCCCCATATGGTGTGATAAATGTGGCGATATCATTTTGCTCTGTCTCTCCTAAACCAGACTTATTCCAAGACGTTGTTGAAGACGGAATATATTGGCGTAAGAAGTTATGTGTATTCATTGTCAACTTATTAATTAACATCGCATCCCACGGTTCACCATTGACTTGGTTGTTATCTAATAAGGCAAAGTAACGCGCCGCATCATGAGGCGTAGTTGTAAAGTAAGTATCTTCACTATAATACTTCCCATTCACATACGTCTCGTAAAGGCCTAATTGATGGATATGCGGGTTAATAACATATCCCCCACCTACTACATCAATTAACAAGTTTGCGGCTGTATTATCACTATAAATTGTGACTAAATCAACAAGTTCATCAACCGTATACATACTTTCACTTGGTTGCCCTTGAATAATTCCCGCACCGGGCACTTTATCCCAATCCGTCATCGTTACATAAGTATCTGGTGATAATTCACCGGTCTTATATTGATGGTAGACTTCACCAAGTACATAGATTTTCTGCGTACTTGCTGGCCAGAACTGTTGGTTATTAATATCAACTTGTGCCATCGTTTCATTATTAATAAAAGACGCTCCGACGTTCGCGTTGATCATTCCAATTTCTTCCCAAATGACTGCTTCCATCGTATCTAGCAGTTCACGTTCGCTGTAGTAAGTTTCCACGTAATCTGTACCTGTCTCATCTTTTCGAACCCAACCTAATTCCTCATAACCAATGTAAACATGTAACCATTCTTCATCGAAAGAAGTGTACTCAGCAACAACTTCCATCGGCATATCATAGAAACCTTCTGTTGTCGTTATCATTGTTGAGTTTTGTGTCTTAGGTGGTGCACTAAGAATCAATGAATCTGTTGTTTTATAAAGAATACTGTAATCAACAGGTTTGACCTCACTCATCTTTGTATACTCATAAGGTCTTTCGATAAAGAAGAAATCAGGTGCATCAGAAGGTACTAAATTTAATAACATATTACGGTGTTGAGTTAATTCTTCAGCTTCTTCCAAACTAAAGCCAATATCTTGTTGCTTACCTATTAGAAAGTAGAACCAACCTTCCTCAGGTATGTTATGCCACCCCGTATATGGCGCATCGTTACGATATAATAATTCTTCACCCTCAACTTCATACCAAGCAAAGCCGTTTAAACTTTCTTCAGACAATAAACGTTCTTGATTCACATAAGAAGTGGGTGAGACAAGCGCCACATTCGGACTAAAGTAAAACCACGGAACAATCTCAGGTAACTCTTCTTCTGGGGTTAATTCCCCATCATTTTCAGCGACTTCCGTTAGAAGCGGAGTTTCTGTTCGGTTCGCTACACCCACATTTACAACGGATGATCTTAAATCTTCTATTAGGACACTCGCTTTTGGTTGAAGATACAAAGTGTCATAGCGATGTTGTTCCACAAGTTCAGCGGGTGTAATTTCTTCAGCTTGATTGAATTCTTCACCGAGTGAATTTGCGGATTTATTTGTAAAGGGTTGCCCAATAGAGAAAAAGATGACAGCCAATACAATGACAATACCACCGGCAATGCCTCCAATTATTCCGTAACGCTTCATTTTATCTTTCTCCAATACAACCCTCCTTTCTTGTTTGCTTTAATTTTAGACATAACATTATTATATCTATCTTAATGATAAGTTCAATATTATTCTACACACGAAGTTTTGCATCAGGGTTGATTTTAAAGGTAATACGTTTACTGAAGTACTCGTAAATATCTTGTGATAGAGACATTTCTGGCATCATTTCTTTAAATGCATTATAGGAGAATCGTTCTCTTAACTCGATTTCGTCTGCCCCTTGTTGGACAACATTACGGTGAATAAATTGCTCGTAAGCTTCTTCATCTAAACGTCCACCTTGATTCTCAAAGACACGATGTGCAATCACTTTAAAGATAAAGTCTTCTTCCGCACGTTTCTCAAGTTGTTCATTAATATTTCCTTCAAGTTTTAATTGTTCACGCCCATATTGCTCTAATGGCATGTTATATTGATCGGCGTAAGCTTTCACTTGTCTTAAATAATCCGTAACATAACTGTCGCGTTCTTCACTATTTAAGATGACGTTTGAGTTGTCTGCATAATATTTTAAGATGAATGGTAAAACTTCATTATAGAATTGTAACTGTGTTTGGTTACGTTGGTATACTTCCATCCCCGATTGTTTAAGTTGTTGAATTGTTTTAACCCCTGGTAAAGCTAGAGCGTCTACCATTTCGTTCGTTAATTCGTCAACCGGTTCATTGATCATCTCTTCATATTGTCTGCGCGCATGGTCAACTAATGGTTGTGCCACGGCATCCCATGAAGGTATTTCAATTGTTAATTTTTCCTCAGGAACATTTATATCTTTATAACTCATTACATTTTCAACACTGCTTTTCATATTTAATCGCTCCTTTATATCTTGATATATTGTAGTCGAGAATCGCTGAAACAACAAGCCTATTTGGATAATTCCAAGACATTTTTAAATATTTTAAGAAAATAAAAAAGGTAGCCCGAAAGCTACCTCGTTCAAATACTAATTAAACTAATACTTTGTCTAAGAATGATTTCGTACGTTCTTCTTTAGGATTACTGAATAGTACTGAAGGAAGATCTTCTTCCACTACATAGCCACCATCCATGAAGATGACACGGTCTCCAACTTCACGAGCGAATCCCATTTCGTGAGTTACAACAACCATTGTCATTCCTTGTGCCGCTAAATCTTTCATAACGTTAAGAACATCTCCAACCATCTCAGGGTCAAGTGCTGACGTTGGTTCGTCAAACAACATAATATCTGGATCCATGGCTAATGCACGCGCAATTGCCACACGTTGTTTTTGTCCACCTGATAATGAGTTTGGATATGCATCAGCTTTATCATCAAGTCCAACTTGATTTAATAAATCTAATGCTTTTTTATCTGCTTCATCTTTTGATAACACATCAAGTTCAACCGGTGCTAAAGTGATGTTTTCTTTAACACTTAAATGGGGGAATAAGTTAAAGTGTTGGAATACCATTCCGATATTTTTACGAACAGAGTTAATATCTGTATCTTTTGCACTGATATTCACACCATTAACATTCACTTCACCGCCGTTGATTTCTTCTAAGCGGTTTAGGCAACGAAGTAATGTTGATTTACCTGAACCCGAAGGGCCGATAATACAAACAACTTCTCCTGAGTTTACATGCAAATCAATGCCTTTTAAAACTTCATTACTACCAAAGCTTTTCTTTAATCCTTTTACTTTTACCTCTGCCATTGGTTACACATCCTTTTCTAGTCTATTAGAAATCTTAGTTAAGATTGTAATCAAGATAATGTACATTAATCCAACGATTAACCACATTGCTCCTGATTGATAAGTACGAGCAATAATAATTCGACCTGTTTGAGTTAATTCTACTAAACCAATTACTGATAGAATTGATGTATCTTTCAGTGTAATAACAAACTGGTTAATGAATGAAGGGATCATAATTCTGAACGCTTGCGGTAAGATAATTCGTCTCATTGTCTTACCTTTGTTCAACCCTAAACTTCGTGCCGCTTCATCTTGTCCGACATCAACCGCATTAATACCACCACGTACAATTTCAGCAATATAAGCCGCTGCGTTTATACTTAAGGTAGTAATCCCGGCTGCTACCGCTCCGAATGTCCAACCTGTTAATTGTGGAATACCGAAGTATACGAAGAATGATAATACGATCATCGGCGTACCACGCATCAAGTCAATATACACTTGAGCAATGAATGATAAGATAATATTACCAGACGTGCGCATTAAACCAATGATAATACCAATAACGGCTGCAATTGCAAATGACACTAATGTAATCCATAAAGTTGTCCATAATCCGTTAAGTAAAGCACGACCATTTTGTTCGATTAAACCGAAGAAACCACTTGAAGAAGATTCTTCTTCTAATTCTTCCTCACCTAAGTAGTTCGATATTATTGTATCATACTCACCAGAGGCTTGAATATTACTTAGTCCTTGATTGAATAAAGCAACTAATTCTGGGTTCTGACCTTCAGAAACTGCGAATCCATAATCAGTTACTTCCATTTGTTCACCAATAAAGCGTAATGGAATACCCCCTGTTTGAGCCGCATAAGCCATTACTGGGTAGTCTTCAATAACTGCAACAGAGTTTCCTGCTTGTAAATCTTCATACATATTGACTGAATCTTCAAATGTTGAAATCGTAAAGCCGTATTCGTCAGCCACTGACTCAGCTGCTGCCATTCCTGTTGTACCAGTCTTAACAGCAACGTTTTGACCTTCTAAATCTTCTAATGACTCAACGTCACTATCTTCTAAGACTGCGAATTGAACTCCCGCTTCATAATATGGGTTTGAGAAATCAAACGACTCTTCACGTTCTTCCGTGATCCCCATACCAGCAATCATTCCATCAATTTGACCCGCCTCAACAGCTTGTAAAGCCGCGTTAAATCCTAATGGACGAATCTCATAATTAAAGCCTTGATCTGCAGCGATGGCTGCAAGTAAATCCATATCAATACCAACGTATTCGCCGTCATCTCCAACGAACTCGAATGGTGCAAATGTTGTATCTGTACCAATCACATAAGTACGATCCGGATCAGCCACAACTTCTTCAGCTTCTTCTGAACCCTCTTCCCCTTCGGAACTTGGGTCTGCATTCGCCATGTCTGTATCGCCTAAATGCGTATTAACAATTTCATCAAATTCACCTGACTCACGAACATTTGAGAGTCCCGCATTAAACATTTCAATTAATTCTGGATTCTCACCTGTCTGAACAGCGAATCCATAATCTGTTACTTCCATTTGTTCGCTGATAAAGCGTAATGGAATACCCCCTGTTTGAGCTGCATAAGCCATCACTGGGTAATCTTCAATCACTGCGTCAGAATTTCCTGCTTGTAAGTCTTCATACATATTGACTGAATCTTCAAATGTTGAGATTGTGAAGCCGTATTCGTCAGCCACTGACTCAGCTGCTGCCATACCCGTTGTACCGGTCTTAACTGCAACATTTTGACCTTCTAAGTCTTCTAATGATTCAATATCGCTGTCTTCTAAAACCGCAAATTGAACTCCCGCTTCAAAGTATGGTTCTGAGAAGTCAAAAGATTCTTGTCGCTCTTCAGTAATCCCCATACCAGCAATCATACCATCAATTTGACCCGCCTCAACAGCTTGTAAAGCCGCATTGAAACCAAGTGGTCTGATCTCATATTCAAAACCTTGATCTGCAGCGATTGCTTCTAATAAGTCCATATCGATACCAACGAAATCACCATTCTCATCTTGGTATTCAAATGGTGCGAACGTAGTATCTGTACCAATTATATAAGTTCGATCTGGATCAGCGACAACTGCTGCTTCTGATTCTTGTGAACTTTCCTCTTCTTCAGAATCTGATTCTGATTCAGCTAAATCAATCTCACCTAAATGTGTATCAATAATTTCATCAAACTCACCAGATTCACGGACACTTTCTAACCCCGCATTGAACATTTCAATTAATTCTGGATTCTCACCTGTTTGAACAGCGAAGCCATAATCGGTTATTTCCATTTGTTCGCCGATAAAGCGTAATGGAATACCACCTGTTTGTGCTGCATAAGCCATCACTGGGTAATCCTCAATGACTGCGACAGAATTTCCTGCCTGTAAGTCTTCATACATGTTAACTGAATCTTCAAAGGTTGAAATCGTAAAGCCGTATTCATCAGCCACTGATTCAGCTGCTGCCATACCGGTTGTACCGGTCTTAACGGCAACATTTTCTCCTTCTAAATCTTCTAACGATTCAATATCGCTATCTTCTAAAACAGCGAATTGCACTCCTGCTTCATAGTACGGATCTGAGAAGTCAAAAGATTCTTGTCGCTCTTCTGTAATTCCCATACCTGCAATCATACCATCAACTTGTCCACTCTCTACAGCCTGTAAAGCTGCATTGAATCCTAGTGGTCTTATCTCATATTCAAAACCTTGATCTTCAGCGATTGCTTCCAATAGGTCCATATCAATCCCAACAAAGTCACCATTCTCATCTTGATACTCAAATGGGGCAAATGTTGTATCTGTAGCAATAATGTAAGGCTCATTATCCTCTTGTGCCTGCACAACCGTATTCATTACCGGTACACCGACAAGTACGGTTAGCATTACAACTAAACTCATAGATAACCATCTAAAAAACTTCATGTTTCACTCCAACTTTCCTTGAATTTTAATAATTGTAGAAACTTTTCTCATATTATTCTAACAATACTTATTATACGCGAAAACACCCCTCTTTCGCAACTTATATATATCATTATATGTAAATAAATCTAACATAAATCAATAAAATAACTCTATAATCCTAACAAATAAGTAATTATTGCTATCTATTATGTAAAATTTTAACAAAAAAGCCGACTCCAGTTGGAATCGACTTTCATTAAATGTGTATTATCTAATCTTCATGTGTAAAGTAATTATGAACTAGCTCTGTGTCTAATACATTATGTAAAACCATCACCGTATCTAACGTTTTAATCGACTCATCTGCTTTAGGAAGCAAGTTTAATCCTTCTCGATTAATTTCAACAATCAGTAAATTTGTCGGCAAATTCAAATCAGAGATTAACGTATTCTTTAGTGGACTTTCTGGTCCAATTGTAAACGTCGACACGATTAATTCACTTTCTTCCACTTTTTGAGGGGTTAATCGCTGAATCAGGTTGTTATATAAAGTTTCGTAAATAGGCTCTGTACGAGTGATTTCTCCTACAATGAAGGCGATAATTGAAGCGAAGGATAACATGATTAAGTGAGTAAATGACCCTGTCATCTCCATTACGAGTACAATTGACATAATAGGCGCTCGAACAACTGCGGTCATCACCGCCGACATACCTAAGATGATAAAATTCACCATATAAACTGGCTCTAGCCCACTAATGTGGTAAACAAGTAATCCAGAGATTGCCCCTAAAACTAGGACTGGCAAGAAAATACCTCCTTGAACTCCACTATTATAGGATATACTGGTAAAGACTAACTTACCTATCAACCAAAAGACTAACATCCCCACACTAATCGGTGCAACAACCATATGCTCCACTAAATGATGCCCTCCACCTAATAACTCAGGTGAAAATAATCCAACAACGACCGTCAACATAAAAATCAACGGTACTAAATAGATTGGTTTTAACCTTGTCCAAGCAAAGAAACGTCGTGTCCATTCCATAAAGTGATTAAATAAAATCCCCACTAAACCTGCAATTAAACCAACAAGGGCTACCCAACCAATATCGTTCATATCAATCGTTTGATTCACTCTAAAAGAGAAAGAATAAATCTTACCTGCAAATATAAATGAAACGAAGTTTGCTGTAATACTCGCAATAATACTTGGTAATAATAAGTAATGTGAGAAAGAACCGTACACTTCTTCTAAAGTAAATAAAGTCCCAGCAATCGGTGCATTAAATGCAGCCGACAAACCAGCACTCGCTCCAGCCGTAATTAAATAATTGGAAGTTAATTTATCTGTCTTGAATAACTTCCCAACAATCTTTCCGGTCACTCCACCTAACTGAATTGACGGACCTTCACGCCCTAAACTTAACCCAATAAAGTTAGCCAAAGAACCACCAAGAAACTTACTAATAAAGGTCGGTCCCGGATTCATTGACAATCTGCCTAGTAACTCTCCTCGGATTTGAGGTATTCCAGATCCTCCAGATAACGGTGCCCACTTTAATAACTGAACGACTATCACACCGAATACAAACGCTGCGAGAAACATCCATAAATAATTAATCGAAAATGGCATGTTATATATCGAATCACGAATCGTATCCAATTCAGCTAATACAAAGCGATAAGCCACCGCAAGCATTCCGCTAAATAAACCCGTTACTAAACCCAAGAAAATTAATTTAAATTTATTTGTTCCGGCTAAGTTACTTTCCCTTACCGGAATCTGCTTATATTCCTTCACCATTCCACATCAATCCAGCTTTCTAAAATAATAAGTACATCCTTAATCATATCATAAATTATAAGTGCATGTATCAAAAAATGTGTGCAAAAAAGCACTTTTTAGTGGGAGCTAGATTGGATGATAATCAGAATACGCGAATTTGTCGGAAAGTGACACTTTTTTGAGTAAGAGCGTCACTTTGGGTTCTCATAGTGTCGCTTTTCAGGAAAAAGCATCACTTTGGGTTTTCATAGTGACGCTTTTACGCGTTTAATCATGGATAATCAGAAATATGATGATTTCATTCGTAAACTTTGTATCATTTTGGTAAAAATATCGTAGACAAATAGGTTTAAGAAGGAAAAATAAATACACCCTACTACACATACTGATAAGAATGTCGCATTTACTAAAAAAATTTATACTTCAGATAATATTTTGGACAAATTTCGGACATTATCGAAGAAATATAACAATCCATAATTGACGCAAAAAATCTCAACCTCAAAATTCGCACTATTATATAGAAGGAACAGAGCGCAAAAAAGGCTGGTAACCTGATAAGATCACCAACCTTGTCTCAATAATAACTTAAAAAACTGCAATAAAAAAACACTTACTTAGGCATAGGGCAAGTGTTCTAACGTGGATTAAATCAATTAATAAATACCGGTAGTCGGGGTCGAACCGACACGTCCCGCAAAGGACATTGGATTTTGAGTCCAACGCGTCTGCCAATTCCGCCATACCGGCATAAAAGCCATTGTCTCGATATTAATTTTTGATAATTAAAAAATTGCGGGGGTAGGATTCGAACCTACGACCTTCGGGTTATGAGCCCGACGAGATGCCAGCTTCTCCACCCCGCGATAATAAAATAATATTTAGTAAAGGCGGTAGTCGGATTTGAACCGGCGATCAGAGTTTTGCAGACTCGTGCCTTACCACTTGGCTATACCGCCATTGTATTAAATAAAATAGTACCATTATAACAATGGTACTAGCGACTGGGGTAGCTGGATTCGAACCAACGCATAACGGAGTCAAAGTCCGTTGCCTTACCGCTTGGCTATACCCCAATGATAATATTACAACCTATATTATATAAAATATAGGCGACTGATGGGAATCGAACCCACGAGTGTCGGATCCACAAACCGATGCGTTAACCACTTCGCCACAATCGCCATCATCATATTATTAAAATTAAACAGGGGCAGTAGGAATCGAACCCACATTGACGGTTTTGGAGACCGTAGTTCTACCGTTAAACTATGCCCCTATTAAAAGGCAAAATTATTAAATTCCCCATTAATAATACAATGGTGGGGGAGAGATTCGAACTCCCGAACCCGAAGGAGCGGATTTACAGTCCGCCGCGTTTAGCCACTTCGCTACCCCACCATGAATGGCTTGGGACGGAATCGAACCGCCGACACCTTGAGCTTCAATCAAGTGCTCTACCAACTGAGCTACCAAGCCTACATTTTAAAAAACGGTCCGGACGGGATTTGAACCCGCGATCTCCTGCGTGACAGGCAGGCATGTTAACCCCTACACCACCGGACCTTGGTATTAATGGAGGATGACGGGATCGAACCGCCGACATCCTGCTTGTAAGGCAGACGCTCTCCCAGCTGAGCTAATCCTCCATGTTATTAAAATGTTAATGATCCGTACGGGATTCGAACCCGTGTTACCGCCGTGAAAGGGCAGTGTCTTAACCACTTGACCAACGGACCATTATAATATTAAGTTTCTAACGGAGAGTAAGGGATTCGAACCCTTGAGACATTTAATAAATGCCTACACGATTTCCAATCGTGCTCCTTCGGCCAACTCGGACAACTCTCCGATTTAACCTTACTCCGCAAGTAGGGCTCGAACCTACGACATCATGATTAACAGTCATGCGCTCTACCAGCTGAGCTATTGCGGAATGATTAAAATTTAACAATGCATGGCAACGACCTACTCTCACAGGACCAAAGGTCCAACTACCATCGGCGCTAAGAAGCTTAACTGCTGTGTTCGGCATGGGAACAGGTGTATCCTTCTTGCTACCATCACCACACATTGTTTTTTTATAAGTAATCTATACTTAGATCACTCAAAACTGAATATCAACCTTATATTTTCTTACCTGCTAAACCTGAATTGGTTCGTGGTTAAGTCCTCGACCGATTAGTACTCGTCCGCTCCGTACATTACTGCACTTCCACTTCGA
>NZ_JBGQQY010000023.1:0-31708 GCF_045528545.1 Ruoffia sp. FAM 26254 | reverse complement strand
TTAAAGATGAGAACACAACACAAACTATCGTTGCATAGAGAGACACTTAAACATAGGAATAAAAAAAGAGCCAAGGTGACTGCGTCACCTGGCTCCTCGGTCCACCAACATCAAAAATTCATGAACCACTTATTAATACTTAACTATTCAAGACTATTCATCAGCTGCTTCAATTTTGATGATTTTAACATCAAAAGATCCGCCTGGCGTTTGAATCGAAACAACATCATTTAATTTTTTACCTAAAATTGCTTGGGCAATCGGTGAGTCATTAGAAATTTTATATTCTAATGGGTCAGCTTCTGCACTACCAACAATTGTATACGTTTCTTCGTCGCCATCTGGTACTTCAACAAAAGTAACTTTACGACCTAATGAAACTTCATCTTTAGCAACGTCTTTATCATCAATAATTTCTGCGAAACGAATCATATTTTCAATACTTGAAATACGACCTTCCACAAAAGCTTGCTCATCTTTAGCTGATTCATACTCAGAGTTCTCTGATAAATCCCCAAAACTTCTTGCGATTTTAATACGTTCAATAATTTCTTTACGTTTATTGACTTTTAAATCTTCTAATTCTTGTTCTAATTTTTCTTTACCTGATAAAGTCATTGGATAGACTTTTTGATCCATGTTATTCTCTCCTTCTTGAAACGATAGAAATAAGATAGCACGTTATTTACTATTTTTCAATCTAAATTTTTATTTTTTATATAAAAGAATAATAAACAATCGTAGTTTACCGCTAATCACGATCGTTTATGTAATTATTTTTGATTCAAGATTGTTGCAATCTTCGTTGTTAATAAGTCAATCGCAACTTGATTGTAGCCACCTTCTGGTACGATGATATCAGCATAACGTTTCGTAGGTTCGATGAATTGGTGGAACATCGGTTTCACGACCTCTACGTATTGTTTAATCACTGACTCAACCGTTCTACCTCGTTCATTAATATCACGAAGTATTCGTCTAGCTAAGCGAATGTCGTCGTCAGTATCTACATACACTTTAATATCCATTAAGTCTCGGATGCGTTTATCATCTAATATTAAAATCCCTTCAACGATAATAACATCACGGGAAACTTCATATTCCGTTTCATTACTTCGTGTATGATTTGTAAAATCATAAATTGGTTTCTCAATTGAACCACCTTCAATTAATGTCACCAGATGATTGTAAAATAAATCATTATCAAACGCTAATGGATGATCATAATTTGTCTTCAATCTCTCTTCTAGTGGAAGGTCACTTTGATTTTTATAATAATAATCTTGTTGTAACAACATTACTGATAGTCCTTCGAAAGTTTCTAATATTCGACTACTTACACTCGATTTTCCACTTCCTGAACCACCGGAAACGCCAATTACTACTGGTTTCGTCCCCATAAACAATCTCGCTTTCTATGTTTAATAATAACTGTAAAATTGAGTATCAATCTTACTCAACCGATTCGTCAACAATTTCCTCAGCTTCCTCATCTGTTGTAGTTTCATCTTCGCCAGCTTCTGCTTCAATGGAAGCTTGTCGACTATTTACAAATTCTTCAACTAACGCGTCGTGTTCTTCAATTGTGCTTGAATAATATATTTCCTGCGTATCGATATCAGCCACGAAGTAATAATAATCATTCCATGTAGGATAGATTGCAGCAACAATCGCTTGGTAACTCGGTGTTCCAATCGGACCAGGTGTTAATCCGTCATACATGTATAAGTTATACGGCGAATCTACTTCTAAATCTGTATAAGTTACAAATTCTCGATGCTCACCTAATGCATATAAGACCGTTACATCCGATTGAAGTGGCATACCTACTTCTAGACGATTATAGAACACACCTGAAACAAGACCACGATCTTCTTCTGTAATTGCTTCGCGTTCAATAATTGAGGCAAGTGATAATACTTCATGATAAGAAAGGTACGTATTCGTTAAATCATCCACTAATCGTTGATAATTTAAATTCGCGGCACTGACCATTTCTGTAATTAATTCTTGCGCCGTCATTCCAGCAAAGTAATCATAAGTTGCTGGGAATAAGTAACCCTCTAAAGTATATTTTAAGCCTTCTAATTGCGTCACTTCTTCTAAAAGTGATGGGAATTGGCTTTGAAGATTTGTTATGAATTCCTCATCTTGAACAGTATCCATAAACTCTTCTTCTGTAATCGCTGTATTCTTGTTAACCAGGGTAGTAATTTCGTCAATAGTTGCCCCTTCAATCACTGTGATGGTTGTATCTGCATCAACAAAGATTGGTTCCCCACCCGCTTGAAGTGTTGTTAGAACTTGTTGTGCATCCATCGATGGTGAAAATTGATAATGACCCGCTTGAAGTGCTTCTTCATTATTGGCCTTCATATAAATTCCAAAGATATCCGCATGACGGACAATCTCATTCTCTTCAAGTATATTCGCAACATCATCTGAAGTACTATCAAAGGGTATCGTCACTTCTACTAGTTGATCATTATTCGAATTAACAGGACTCAATGCTTTCGTTACATAGAAATAACCAAATATAGCCGTACCCACTACAATTAATATAATTAGTAAGATAATAATGCGAACGATTCGGTTGGTCCACAATCGCTCTTTCACTCGTTCGGTCTCGGTTTCCTTGGCACGTTGTTTAATATCTTCCCAAGATTCTTTTGACATAGTTTCTCCTTTATGTAGAACTTTTTACTGAAAGATTATAACAGAGAAGTAGTACTATTACCATAATACTTCTATTACAAAAACATCACACATCTACCGATAGGTAAAAGTGTGACGTATTGTAAATCATTCTGTTATCTTAAACTACTCATCTTCATCTAACAAGAATGTATTAAGTACTTCCTCAACCATGTCCCATTCTTCTTCAGTTTGGATAGGTTGTAACGCTCCTGTTGTTCCATCTTCAGCTTCAGTGTATGAAAATGCTTGTAATTCAACATCTTCTTCTTCATTTGTTCCAGCTGGATAAACTAAAACATAGCTTTTTTGGAAATCTTCTGAATCAAAAGTAAACAAAATTTCGTGTAGCGTTTCATTTCCCTCTTCGTCAAAGATTGTAATATATTCATGTTCGTTGTGGTGTTCATGATTGTGTTCGTTTTCCATATTAAGTAATCTCCTTAAATCATAGTTGTGGTTTTGAATCTAAATAGTTTTGTAAAATGATGACAGCTGCGACTTTATCGATAACTTTTTTGCGTTTCTTACGGGAAACATTCCCCTCGTTAATTAACATCTTTTCTGCTTGAGAAGTTGTTAATCGCTCATCTTGATACACGACCTCTACGTCTGGATGATGCTCTTTAATAAGATCACCATATCTCATGGAAGCCTCTGCTCTTGGACCAATGGAGTTATTCATATTCTTTGGAAATCCAATGACAACTGTATTGACATTCTCTGATTTTATAATTTCACTCAGACGTTCAATCCCAAATTCGTTCGCATCTTCATCAATTCTAATCGTCTCTAACCCTTGGGCAGTCCAGCCAAGTAAATCACTGAGTGCGACTCCGACTGTCTTTGAACCAACATCTAGACCCATAACTCTTTGATATTTGCTCATTAACTCTCTTCTTGTGTTAGATAGAATTCTACTAACTTCTCCAGAATTTCATCTCGTTCATGACGACGTATTAAGTTACGTGCATCGCGGTGACGAGGGATATATGCAGGATCTCCTGAAAGTAAATAACCAACTATTTGATTAATTGGATCATACCCTTTTTCTTCAAGTGCGCTATAGACTATCTCCAATGTTTCTCTTACTGTGCGTTTATTAATATCGTCCAGTTTGAATAGTATTGTTTCATCTAATGATTGCATCGCTTTCACCAAACCTTTCATATCTGTAAAGCCATCGATTTTAGATCTTTTGCGATGTACTTCGAGTTAACAACATTCTAACATACTTTGCGTATAATTACTTAGTAAATTCCTTCGCAAGCTATAATTTGTAATGGAATTGTCACAATCAATGCTAAAAAGCACAATGAAAGAACAGATAGAGTTGGAAGCGGTTTATTCAATCCAATCTGTCTGTCCTCTCTCAAATAAACTTATGCTTCTTTAATTGTTGCTTTTATTGCCTCAGGGATTGCATTAATCATATCTTGAATTCCTGCAGGTTTTTTCCCTCCAGCTTGAGCCATTTGTGGTCGTCCACCACCGCCACCGCCAATTAATTTAGCTAATGGTTTAATAATATCTCCCGCTTTTGTTCCTTTTGCGACAGTTTCATCATCAACAAAGACTAATAAAGTCGCTTTATCATCTTGGTTAGATACGGCTACTAGGATATTTGATGCCTGTTTTTCACGCCAAACATCTCCTAATTGACGTAAGCCATCTGTTGATTGATTTTCTTGAACGACACTTACAAAAGTGATGCCTTCAACTTCTTCAGTCTCATTGAATAAATTACCAGACTCTTCTTGTAATAATTTTGCAGATAGAGATTCAACTTTAGAGTGCGCTTCTTTCAATTCTTCTTGTAATTGGTGAATACGAGGTAGAAGCTGTTGCGTTTGTTGGACTTTTAATTCAGCTTGAACAGCTTGTAATATTGCTTCTTTCTCTTGATAATATTCAATCGCAGCTTGCCCTGTAAGAGCTTCGATTCGGCGAATTCCCGCACCAATCCCTGACTCACTCACTAATTTGAAGGTACCAATATCATTAGTATTCGATACGTGTGTTCCCCCACAAAGTTCAATCGACTCATTCCCAATGTTTACAACACGAACGATATCACCATATTTCTCACCGAACAATGCCATTGCGCCTAATGCTTTCGCTTCATCAATTGGCATTTCGTTAATATCAACGTTCACCGCATTTTGAATAAAGTCATTTACATATTGTTCAATCTGTTTTAACTCTTCGTCTGTCACTTTACCAAAGTGCGAGAAGTCAAAGCGTAAGCGATCTGGCCCAACATAAGAACCTGATTGATTCGCATGCTCACCTAAGATTGTCTTAAGACCTTGGTGTAATAAGTGAGTTGCTGTATGATTTTGGTTTGTCTTCAGGCGAGTTTTCCCATTTACGACTAGCGTATATGATTGACCTTCGTTTAGACGCATGCTTAACGGTTTTACTTTATGCATATATTGGCCGTTAGGTGCTTTTTGGACATCATTAACTTCTGCGATTAATTCACTACCGTCGTAAATTCCACCTGAATCCGCTACTTGACCACCCATTTCAGCATAGAATGGACTGCGATTGAAGAATACCCACGCTTCTTCATTAATTGGAAGATGGTCTAAACTCTCTTCATCTTTAATGATCGCTTTAATTGTCGCATTGCTTGATAATTGGCTGTGTCCGACGAACTCAAATTCAGATGTGACAGCTTGTAATGCTTCTGATTGTACTGACATACTTTCTTCATTCGATCTTGCAGCTCTCGCACGCTCACGTTGTTTTTCCATCTCAACTTCGAAGCCGTCATTATCTACAGTAAAGTTGTTTTCTAATGCCATCTCTTCAGTTAATTCTAATGGGAATCCAAATGTGTCGTATAATTGGAAAGCTTGCTCTCCAGATACAACGGTCTTTCCTTCCTCTTTTAATTGGGCCAAGATGTTTTCTAATTGCAACTCTCCATCGCCAATTGTTTCATGGAATCGTTCTTCTTCGTTTTTAATAATTGATTGAACGAAATCTAATTTCTCATTAAGTTCAGCGTAGTAGTCACCCATGATTTCAGTGATTGTTGGAACTAAATCACTTAAGAATAAAGTTGTAATTCCCAAACGACGACCATGCATTACACTTCGACGGATTAAACGACGAATAATATATCCACGACCTTCATTCGATGGTAAAGCACCATCACTAATCGCAAATGCAACGGCACGAATATGGTCAGCAATAACTTTGAAGCTGACTTTCCCTTCATTACTTTTGCTATATTTAATGCCATCCGTTAGCGTTTCAATTTTTTCAATAATTGGCATAAATAAATCCGTTTCAAAGTTCGTTGGTGTATCTTGAATAACTGATACTAAACGCTCTAAGCCCATCCCTGTATCGACGTTTTTATGTGGAAGAGGTACATAAGTATCATCTGGCATATGGTTAAATTCAGAAAACACTAAGTTCCAAATTTCTAGCCAACGCTCATTTTCCCCACCAGGATAGTTTTCTGGATCATCTTCGGCAAGATTATTATACGATTCACCGCGGTCATAGAAAATTTCTGTGTCCGGCCCACAAGGTCCAGCACCAATATCCCAAAAGTTATCTTCAACTGGTACTAGGTGTGAGTTATCAAAGTTTGGAATAGCCTCCCATAACTCTTTTGTTTCAGTGTCCTCTGGATAATAAGTGACAAATAATTTTTCTGGATCGAATCCTAACCATTTTTCCCCAGTTAAGAATTCCCAAGCCCATTCAATCGCTTCTTCTTTGAAATAATCTCCGATTGAAAAGTTTCCTAACATCTCAAATAAAGTATGATGTCTTGCTGTGACACCTACGTTTTCAATGTCATTTGTACGAATACTCTTTTGTGAATTTGTAATTCTCGGATTTTCTGGCGTTTCCGTTCCATCAAAATATTTCTTAAGCGTTGCAACACCTGAGTTAATCCATAGTAAAGTTGGATCATTAATTGGTATTAGCGATGCACTCGGACGGATGTCATGACCTTTACCTTTATAAAATGTTAAAAATAAATCTCTAATTTCTGCACTTGTTAATTGTTTCATCCAAACACCCCTTTAAAATAATAAAAGAGCCGTTATATGCAAGGGCGAAAATCGCGGTACCACCTCGCTTATAACAACTCAAGTTCTTATATCTCAATTGCCGTTAACGCCGACTTACGCTAAATTTTCACTTAGTTATACATGAGGAGCATCATTCTTGTCGTTTCTTTCACCTACTGAAACGTCTCTGTTATTAAGTCTGATATGGTCTCAAATCATTAATATTATACATAATTAGCCTGTTTAATGTCAACTATAAATAGCCAGTATAGATTCATTCTTAATAAAAATATTTGTCTAGAACTTGAACAACACCATCTTCATCATTTGTTCCCGTCACATCATCTGCAATGCCTTTCAGATAATCAGAAGCATTCCCCATCGCGACACCTACTCCTGCTACTTCGATCATTGGCGCATCATTATTCCCATCACCAACCGCCACAACTTCACTGATATCTATACCGATATGATCACATAGCCTTTGTAAACTCAGACCTTTAGAAACATCTCGGTGCATAAATTCTAGGAAGTAGTCTTTTGACGTCGCTGCATTTGTTGCTTTACCAAATTTTCCTTGGAGTTCTTCATTATGTTTTGCGACAATCTCTGGATCACCAACCGCGATAAATTTTAATTCTTCTGATTCTAAGTTATTCGCATAGTCACTGTCATAAATTGTTTCTAGCCCAGTTAATTCACCTTCAACATGACTGTAATCATTCTCACGACTTAGATAAACTTCATTATCACCATAAGCAATTAATGCTAAGCCTGTATCATGAATATATTGAACCAATTCTTTTTGTTCGTCGAAGTTCATTCGTTGGCTAAATAGCTCTTGCGCATTCTCCATACTTGTAACGACAGCTCCGTTAAAAGAAATCGTATGTGATTTATGGTGATCCAGCAATAATTCTTCGGCTTTTTGAACCGCTGATTTCGTTGGGCGTCCAGTTGCTAACACCAAGATAAAGCCATCCTCTTGGAATTGTATTAATCTTTCTTTAGTCACCGAACTAATTTCGTGATTACTATTTAATAAAGTATCATCAATATCCAAAACAAGCATTTTGTAAGACATATATACACTCCTTAATTTTTCAATATTTAGTCCGCTATATTGTATCATATTTTATGAGAAACTATGAGAATAGAATCACTTTTTTCATTTAACTCTTATTAAAAACCTATTGTCAAATCCTTAACAAAATATAACAATAGAAGTAATTCTTTATTAAATATATAAATTTGAGTATAATTGGTCTTAGTGTTTAAACTCAAATTGATAAAGAAATTACGAGGTGCTTTATGACAAATCGCGTACATATAATATGTCATCCTGAAGCGGGTAGCGGAGATGGAAACACCATCTTAAAAAAAGTTCATAGTGAATTGGACAGTTTCCAAATGGAATACATTACTTACTTAACTGACTATTCGACCCATGCTGAAGTTTTGACTGAACAGCTAGTTAACCGTGGTCACAAAAAATATCTGGATTATTTAGTGGTTGTTGGTGGGGATGGTACATTACATGAAGTGGTTCAAACTTTACACAAGAACCAAGCTGATATCCCAGTTACTTATGTTCCTGCTGGAACTGGAAATGATTTTTATCGAAGCTGGCAAAATGGCTTATCTGTCAGAGGTATCATTGAAATAATGTTATTCTCAGAAAAGCCCGTTTCAATTCCAATATTCACTTACAATAACCACATTACTAAACGACAAGGTGTCGTCTTAAATAATATGGGCTTTGGCTTCGATGCTGAGGTCAATTTTCGAGCTCAAAATCTTATTAAAAATTCTTTTTTATCAAAAATGGGTCTTGGAAAACTTTCGTACTTATTGGCTGTACTGCTTAGTTTAAATAGCGTGCGTCATTTTGCCGTATCGGGAAGTATTGATAATCATCAGTTTCACTATGATGATGTAAGTTTAGCTGGAATATTAAATTCCCCTACTTTAGGTGGTGGAATTAATATAGACCAATTAACAAGACCAAAAAATAATGAAATTGCCCTTGTCATCTACCGCGATATAAAATTATCGGTAATTTTCGATTTATTAATAAAAGTGTTAATTACAAAAAAACAAACGAATCTGATAATATAGATCGATATACGGGTCAAAAATTACAGTTAAAAATCACTGATCCGATTAGAGGTCAGGTTGATGGAGAAGACATACCTAAAAAGCCAGTAAACATTGATTTGGCTTTATCAACTTATCCATTTTATTTACCTAATTAGAAGGAGTTGCGTTTTAAAGTTATGAATGAAATTTTACATAAAGAATACTTAGAAACTGATTTATTCAAAAAAATCCAATTAGCCCAACCGGTTTTTTGGGAGAATAATTTAAAAATATCGTTTGATGAAGCAACCGAGAAAGTTCCTTATTCAAAAAATGATGTCGATGATGCAGAGGAAAGGTTAAAACGCTTTGCACCTTTTATTATCAAGGCTTTCCCTGAATCAGCTGTCAATGATGGCTTAATTGAATCTGAATTTACTGAAATTAATACAATGAAAGAATATCTAGAAGATACATATCAAACAACAATTTCTGGAAAACTTTTATTAAAACGTGATGATACCCTACCCATTGCTGGAACAATCAAAGCTCGGGGTGCAATCTACGAAGTATTAAAACATGCTGAAACACTTGCTTTAGAAAATGGTTTACTTGAATCAATTGAAGATAATTATGAAAAATTCTTAAACGACGAATTCAATGAATTCTTCGCTCAACATAAAATCATGGTTGGAACAACTGGTAATTTAGGCATTAGTGTTGGCGTGATGGGAGCTAAATTAGGCTTTAATGTCACAGTTCATATGTCAACTGAAGCGAAACAATGGAAAAAAGATTTATTGCGTTCAAGAGGAGTAAATGTCGTTGAGCATCAAACAAATTTTACGGAAGCTGTTAACCAAGGAAGAGCGGAATCTTTAAGCGATCCAACGTCTTACTTTGTTGATGATGAGCATTCGATTGAATTGTTTTTCGGTTATACAGTTGCTGCCAATCGTTTAGCAAGACAATTAGAAGAAGCCAACATCAAAGTTGATGCTGAACATCCTTTATTTGTCTACTTACCTTGTGGTATCGGTGGAAGTCCGGGTGGAATTAGTTTTGGTTTAAAACAAATTTATGGTGACCATGTTCATTGTATCTTTGCTGAACCAACTCAGATGCCTTCAATGCTTTTAGGCTTAGCTACAAAAGAATTTGACGGTGTCACAGTAGATGATTTCGGGATAGAATCTCGTACAATTATGGATGGTTTAGCTGTGCCACGCACATCTGGTCTTATTTCACGCATCATTCAATATTACTTCGATGCTGGCTACACCCTTACAGAGGACGAATCAATGCGCCTTCTAGGCAAAATGATTGATTTAGAGGCTATTTCACTTGAACCTGCTGCCCTAGCTGGTGTAGTAGGTGTGGTTCGCATGCTAACAACCGATTCAGGTCAAGATTTCTTAGCAAATCATCACCTTCAATCGAAACTAGATAAAGCCACTCATATCGCTTGGGCGACAGGTGGTAGTATGGTTCCTGAAGAAGATATGCAAGCATTTTACTTACAAGGAAAAGCAGTCGCTAAAGACTAAATAAAAAAAGAGAGAGTCAACGTATTCGTTCATGAACGAGCACGTTGACTCTCTTTTGTATTTTAATATGTTGAAGACATAAAATCATAAGGTGTGACACCGTCCATATTAATCATTGGATCAATTTGATTGATTGTCGCTTCCTTCAGTTCTAAAGGTTCTTCAATTTGTTCTTCTAATTCCATTTGAATCGATTCTGGTTCAGGGTTTTGCTGACTGGCTTCGTCTTCTTTGAAGTTTTCTTCCGTTTCATCTTCCTCATTTTCAGATGCTTCTTTGTCAAATTGAACCATCAATAATTCCCTTAAGAAGGTCTTACGAGGTTCTTTTTCACTTGTCACAGCTTTGTAGAAGCTATCAGGATTTCCAAGCATAATTAAGCTAGATTGGGCCCGTGTAATAGCTGTATATAAGATATCCTTTTGAAGTAATCGAGAGTACATATCGACCAAGGGTAGTATAACGAGAGGGTACTCACTCCCCTGCGCCTTATGAATCGAAGTACAATACGCTAATGTAAGTTGATCTAAATCAGATTTCTTATAAATAAGCTCAACATTATCAAATGACACGATGATCTCTTCAACTTTTGAAGCCGTCTCTTTCTTAAAGTGTATTGCCTCAATGCGTCCAATATCTCCGTTATAAACTCCATCTTCCGAATTATTTACTAGTTGCAATACTTTATCTCCAACTCTGAACACAGAATCAAAATGATTTATTTCCCGTTTTCTCGGTTTAGGTGGATTTAACAATTCTTGTAATAAAGTATTGAGAGCGTTAATACCTGCCGGTCCTTTATACATGGGAGCTAGTACTTGTAAGTTTGTCGCATCAAAGCCTTTTTTCTTAGCCGCTACAATAATTTGTTGTAACACATGACTAATTTGTTGTGCCGGAGCTTGAATAAATGACCGATCGTGTTGCTTCATTAAGAAATCTTCTGGTAAAAAACCTTGTCGAATCTTATGTGCCAAATCAATTATGGTACTATTTTGTGCTTGACGGTAGATTTTTTCTAAACGAAGTACGGGTAAAACATCAGATTCAATCAAGTCACTAAAGACTTTTCCTGGACCTACTGAAGGCAACTGGTCCTTATCCCCTACTAATACTACTTGTAAATGATACGGAATTGCTTGGACAAGCCAATTCATCAACCAAGTATCGACCATCGACATTTCATCGACAATTAGCAGTGAACCATCTAATTCGGCCGCATAAAATTCATCAACCTGAGAATCACGATTAAAGCCAATCAATCGATGAATGGTAGAGGCTGGTAAGCCGGTTGTTTCCTCCATTCGTTTAGCTGCTCGCCCTGTAGGTGCTGCAAGTAACACAGGATTTTCATCCACTTTTTTTGTTGCTTGTTCTAAATCATAGTCATGTAAGATTGAATGCAACAAGATAATCCCTTTAATTAAAGTCGTTTTCCCAGTTCCAGGTCCACCAGTTATCACTGAAATTGGAGATTGAATGGATGTTTTCAGAGCTTGTCGTTGACTCTCATCATAATTAATTCCACTGATTTTAACGACCTCATCAATCGCCTCATCGATTTCATCTTCTTCAAAGCGTTCAATTTGTTCATACTGAAAGTAATTATCGATTTTCTTAACGATGTTTAATTCAGCATAATATAAGCTTGGTATCATTAGATTATCAACTAAACGCATTAACTGTTCGTTTTGTACGGCTAATTCTACTGCTCGCTCCAATAATTCATCAGAAATCAAGTATCTTCGACTCGACTCTAATAATTTCCGTCCATTTTTCTTAGCCACTTCCTCAGGAACATATGTATCGCCATCGCTATTTGATAACTCTAATACGGATACATAAATCCCTGCGACAATCCGGTTAATATCTTCAGCATCAAAATCTAATTGTTCTGCTAACTGGTCTGCTTTATTAAAGCCGATACCATCAACATCTTCAATTAATTTATAAGGATTCTCTTTAATTAAAGTAATCGTTTCGCTTTCATATGCTCGGTATATTTTATCTGATAAGGCTGGACCAAAGCCCCATTCGCTTAATTGCATAAATATACGCTCAGTCCCTTGATGGCGTAGTAGCCCTTCGCGTAAGTCTTCGGCTTTTGCTTTTGATAAACCAGTGGCGCCTTTCAAGGCATTCGAGTCCGATATAATCGTATCGATAGCATCCTGGCCTAATTCATCAACAATGCGTTCCGCTAATACTTTCCCGATACCTTTAAAACGGCTACTTGATAAATAGTCAACGAGCCCTTCGTAAGATGTCGGCGCTTTTTGTTGATACCTTGTTACAGCAAACTGTTCTCCATATTTGGGATGATTCGTTAATTTTCCAAAAAATTGATATTCCGTATCGAGATGAAGTGAAGCAAACATACCCGTAATGACTAATTCTTCATCTAACAATAAGTCTGTTTCATCTTGATCAACGCTAATGCGGACAACTTTATAGAAGTTCGACGGATTCTCAAAAAAAATCGCTTCTACGACACCGACAACTAACTCTTCTCCTTGAGACATTTACTTCACCTCCTTATAATTTTTCTAACTCATGTATCATATCATAATCCGTACATGATTTTAAATCTGATCATGGTGTGGAAGATGGAATTCTGTGAGGGAATTGGTGGTTAACTGGAGGTATTTTTTAGATTTTTCTAGTTAACGTATGACTAAAGATGCAATAGTGATGGTGTCTCAGTACATTGCACATATCCAAACCATTACCTCTAGAGCGACTGATCCGATGGAAGCAACTGTTTTAAATGTCGGTAAAGTAGAGGCTGGTGAGCCTTTTAACATCATTGCCGAGAAAGCTAAGCTTGAAGGTACCGTACGAACCTTTGATGCTAAAACTCGTGATATCGTAGAAACAGAAATGAAGCGCTATGCTGAAAGAGCCGCAGAGATGTATGGTGGTACAGTTAAATTTGAGTATCATCGATTATTAGATTCCGTAATTAATGAAACACAAAGCGCTCAGTTAGTTCAATCGATTGCGATAAATTCATTCGGTGAAGATTCAGTCGGAGACTTTCCACCAACAATGGGAGGCAAAGATTTTGGTGAGTACACGAACTATATTAATAGTGCCTTTGCGACAGTCGGAACACGCAACATCTCTAAAGGCTCAGACTGCCCTCACTACCATGCTTGTTTAAATGTGGTCGAGGAATCTTTAAAAGTTAGCGCAGAATTGTATGTCCAATATGCCATATCATATATATATCAAGATGAATTTTAATTAAAGAATAGTAAAAAAAACTCAAAGTTGTTCTCACACGAACTTCTTTGATTGCTATTTGTCTTATAAAGGTTGTGTTCACTTAATTATTTTGAGCATGTGATTCGAAATAATTTGAATGCCGGCGATGAAATTCTTGTTAACACTCTTTTCGAATAAAATAAAAACTGCTTAACCTTTAATAGTCGAATATATTATGGTATTAAAAAAGGTCAGAGTGACGAATCACTCTGACCTTCTTCAGTCTATTACTTATACGTATTGTCTTTTTTGGCTGTTTGAGAATGCAGCATCAATCGTTCCGCCACCTAAACATTCGTCTCCATCATAGAAGACTACCGCTTGACCTGGTGTAATTGCACGAACAGGTTCTTTAAAGTAAACTGTAGCAAAATCTGCTTCAGCATCGATCTCAACTTTAACTTCAACGTCTTGTTGACGGTATCTGAATTTTGCTGTACATTCAAATGTTCCGTCCACTGGTAAAGGACTAGTGAAACTTAAATCTGATGCTTCTAAGTAATCAGAGTATAGGTTTTCATGATGATATCCTTGACCAACATATAAAGTTTGTGTTTCAGTATCTTTACCAATGACAAACCATGGCTCGTTAGAATCGCCGCCCCCACCAATTCCTAAACCTTGGCGTTGACCGATAGTATAGTACATTAAACCTGAATGTTCACCTTTAACTTCTCCGTCAAGTGTCATCATTCTACCCGGTTTGTTCGGTAAGTAATTTGATAAGAATTCTTTAAAGTTACGTTCTCCAATGAAACAAACTCCAGTAGAATCTTTTTTCTTAGCAGTTGCTAAGCCTGCTTTTTCAGCAATTTCACGTACTTCTGATTTTTGTAAATGCCCTAATGGGAATAAACTTCTTTGTAATTGTTCTTGTGATAATTGGTTTAAGAAGTATGTTTGGTCTTTATTATTATCTGCACCACGTAATAAATGAACGGTTCCATCTAAATCACGTTTCACCTGTGCGTAGTGCCCCATCGCAACATAATCTGCACCTAGATCTAAAGCATAATCTAAGAATGCTTTAAATTTCACTTCTTTATTACACATAACATCTGGATTAGGTGTGCGTCCTTTTTTGTATTCTGATAAGAAGTACTCAAACACACGGTCCCAATATTCTTTTTCGAAGTTTACAGAATAGTAAGGAATTCCAATCTGTTCAGCTACTAAAGCCACGTCCTTATAGTCTTCTGTTGCAGTACAGACTCCGAATTCATCCGTGTCATCCCAATTCTTCATAAATAACCCAATTACATCATAACCTTGTTCTTTTAATAGCAATGCTGTGACGGATGAATCCACACCGCCACTCATTCCTACGACAACTCTAGTATTGCTGTTATCTGACATTGTCATTTCCTTTCTATAACTTTTATTTTTGTTTTTATTTTTCGTTTAATACATTACGGTCAACAAAGCCATCAAAGATAAAATTCACTTTTTCAACGATCATGCTATTATTATCTAATTTTGAAATATCTACGGCAGTTAGACCTTTTTCGTTCACTGTTGATATTTTAAGTCCTTTTAGATCTTTATCAACAGTTACTTTTAATACAAGACCTTGTTTATGTGTAGAGTCTAGTGCTCTTTTATAAATAAAGTTCCCACTTTTTGTGTCAGTAAAGCCATTATCACGTAAAGTGTATGGACGTGCCTCTGGGCTCACACTAAATGTACGGTTGAATCCTTTTAATTCTGCAGTTTCTTTGAATGCCATAAATCGATCTTCCCCTCTGATATTTTCTTTAAACTATGGATAAATTGATCGATGTCTTCTCGTGTAGTTTGATAACCGAATGAAATTCGTAAACTTTGGCTCCACCGTTCTGGTTGATCGGGGTAATAAGCTTTTAAAATGTCACTCTCAATGAGACTCCCTGCGGAACATGCACTTCCCGCTGAGATATAAACATCATCTAAATCCATTTTTATTAGCATTTGGCTTGCTATATTACCATTAAACCACAAATTATTGATATATGGTACTCGATTATTCATATCGCCATTAATTTCAAATTCAATATCACGTTCATTCAGCGCCTCAATTAAATAAAGATGTAACTTTTCATATTTACTATATGTTTCTTCTTGCTCAGCGAAAGTCAATTCGAGTGCTTTTACCATCCCTAAGATATAAGGGCCATTCTCAGTACCTGATCGCATCTTATTTTCTTGACCGCCACCATAAAGTAAGGGTCCAAGATGGTTATGTTCTTGGAAAGAACGATATATTAAGAAGCCAATCCCTTTTGGACCATTAAACTTATGGGCAGAACCAACAAAGGTCGTGCATTTCAACTGTGAATAGTCATAAGCCATTGGCCCTACTGCTTGAACAGAATCAATGTGAAACCATAGATTGCGCTCATTCGCTTCTTCACCTAACTCAAAGATGGGCAGAATTGAACCAACTTCATTGTTAACTGCCATCGCAATCCAACCAATTGTTTGATCAGTTGTAACGTCTATGAACTGCTGGACTGTTATCTCACCTCTTTCATTCGGTTGAATATATGTTACTTCAAAGCCTTGAGTCTCAAGATATTTCGTTACGTTTGTAACGGACGGATGTTCAATTGCGGTAGTCACAATATGATTTCCTTGCCCTAATTCTTTTGACTTCTCGGCTTGAGAGCGAATTGCCCAATTGTTTGCTTCAGTCGCACCACTTGTAAAGTAAACTTCTGATTCGTCCACATTCAATAGCTCTGCGAGCTGTTTACGTGCTTGGATCATTGAGTGCTTTACTTTTTTTCCAAGGCGATATGTGCTTGATGGATTCCCATAATCATTCAGTAATGAATCATGGATCACTTCCAGAACTTCTGGTCGCACTGCTGTCGTCGCAGCATTATCTAAATAAACCATTTAAACCCTCCTTTCAACATGTCTATTAATACAACTTTAACATTATAACACAAGTTTGAATAACTGCAATATCTAAGTTTATCAATATATAAAATAATAACTTTAATCTAGAAATTATCAATTAATTCAAATATCATATATAATACATTAGATAATTATTATTTAGTTTACATATATAAACAATGAATACAACTTATTGCGAAAGGAGTATCTTATGCAACAACCATTAGCTTACCGTATGCGCCCTAAACATATTGACGAAGTTTTGGGACAGAAACATCTTGTTGGCGAAGGAAAAATTATACGACGGATGGTGATTTCAGAACGTCTATCATCGATGATTCTTTACGGACCTCCTGGTACAGGTAAAACAAGTATCGCCAGTGCCATTGCGGGTAGTACGAAATATGCTTTTCGGATCTTAAATGCTGCCACAGATTCTAAAAAAGACATGGAAGTAGTCGTTGAAGAAGCGAAGATGTCGGGAACTGTTATTATGTTACTTGATGAAATTCATCGCTTAAATAAAGTGAAGCAAGACTATTTACTACCTCATCTAGAAAATGGTCGGGTCATACTCATTGGAGCTACTACTGAAAATCCATACATCACCATTAATCCGGCGATTCGAAGTCGATTACAAATATTTGAAGTAAAACCTTTGGCTCCCGAAGATATTAAATTAGGTCTTCAAAGAGCCCTAGAAGATAATGACATCGGCTTAGGTGAATATAATGTAGAGATTCCAGATGATATATTAAATCATTTCTCTCATGTGACCAATGGCGATATTCGCTCTGCCTTAAATGCCCTAGAATTGGCTGTCTTATCAACCAAACCCGATAAAGATAATGTCATTAAAATTACACAAGACGTCGCTGAAGAATGTCTGCAACATAAACGGATGACGCATGATAAAGATGGAGATGCTCATTACGACGCCATCTCTGCCCTTCAAAAATCAATTCGAGGGAGCGATGTCGATGCAGCGATGTATTACTTAGCAGTTTTATTAGAAGCAGGTGAATTAACTATTGCTTGTAGGCGGTTATTGATTATTGCTTATGAAGATATTGGTTTAGGAAATCCTGGAGCTACTTCACGGACAGTTTCGGCTGTGACAGCAGCTGAAAAAGTTGGCTTGCCTGAAGCGCGGATCCCATTAGCTTTTGCGGTCGCCGATTTAGCTTTAAGTCCTAAATCAAACACAACTTATCGTGCCTTAAACAGTGCAATGGCAGATATTTCAGCGGGTAATGTCGGACAAGTGCCCGATCATATTCGTGACGCTCACTACTCCGGTGCTGAAAAATTAGGTCGTGGTGTTGAATATAAATACCCGCATGATTTCCCGCACCATTATGTCGAACAACAATATTTACCTGATAATTTGAAGCGTCGTCAATACTTCGAACCTGATCCTACAGGTAAATATGAAGAAGCTCTCGCTCAAATATATAAGCAAATTAAACAATAATAACGATACCTATCTGTGTCAGTAACCCTTTACAAGCTTGTCAGGGCAACACATCTTATTTTGTTGCAATTTATTATATTAGTGCTATAATGTATTTAACAAAGGTTCTCTGAGGTGTACGTTGTATATATATTGTGTGGACCGAACATTTCTTTTTATCTCGGGATCCTATGATCTTGTTTCTATGACAAGCCTTTTACACTTGGAAGTCAGAAAAAGCAAGTGTGGAGCCCACCTGTAATTACTTGCAGGTTCAATAACATATATATACGAAAACGGCACCACCGGATGCCTTTTAGTCGGCTTTACAGCCGACTTTTTTTGTGCACATTAATATAAGCCTCGAGTGTTAACTATTGAACACTTGAGGCTTACTGCAATTTAATCTGTTGTTAGTTCGATACGGTTTCCATCTAGATCAAGAACAACTGCTTCGTAATAGCCATCTCCTGTCGTTCTTGGTCCATCTAATAAGTCATAGCCATCATTAGTTAAACGCTTTGTAAATTGATCGACATCATCTTTGTCCCCTACACTAATTGCTAAATGGGCATAACCAAACAATTCCCCTGCTGCTTCAGTCATATCATCACGATGCATAATTTCTAATCGTGCCCCACTTGCGAATGTTAAAAAGTATGATTTAAACCCTTTTTTCTCATTGTGATATAAATCATTTGCAGAAGCGTCAAAATAAGTTTCATAAAATTGTCGTGTCTCTTCAATATCTTTAACCCACATGCCAATATGTTCAATCTTCATATTACTCCTCCTTCATTAATTCAATTTCATTATACATTTTATTAGTAACGTCACCAAACATGGGTTCTTCTTATAAACCTAATGACTTATAACAGTCAAATTTAATGTAATTTAAGATGAAATTAGGTATAATAAGACATATAAAGATAGGAGGAATGAACATGCGTAATTGGCCTTGGTTAAAAATTATTTGGTATGTCATTTTAATCGTTTTAGCTATCAAAACATCTAGCGATCAAGCGGAAAAAGCTAGCTAATATATAAGCAATTATTCTAATTTTGCTTAATTTTAGTCGAGTACCAGAGATGATTCACTTCATCTCTGGTACTTTTTTTAATCTTCCGTGACAATCATTGTAAATTCAACTACAATTAAAGAAACATGATAAAAGGGGTGAACATGTTGACAACTGTAATGATTATTGATGATGATCCAATAGTAGTAGAATCTTTGAGTTTAATTATTGAGAATGGTGGCTACGAAGTAATAATAACCGGCTATTCTGCTGAAGAAGCCATTGCTAATTACTCAATTTACAAGCCAGACATCACATTGTTAGATATTCGAATGCAAGATAAATCCGGAATCGATGCTGCTTCGACTATTTTGAGTGAATTTCCGCAAGCAAAAATTCTACTCGTTACTACTTTTGAAGACTCAGATTTCATACAAGCTGCCCTTCAATTAGGGTGTACAGGCTATATCTTAAAGCAAAATATTAAAAGTATCTTGCCAGCCATTGAAGCTGTTCTTAATAATCAGACCGTTCTCGATAATACTATCGTGAATAACGTTGCTCAATCAGTCTCTCAATCAAATCAAGAAATATTGAGTGAACTCACACCTCGTGAATTAGATATTTATCAAGCTGTCGCAGAAGGCTTGAATAATAAAGAAATTGCCGAAAAATTTTATCTGAGTGAAGGAACAGTTCGAAACTATATATCACAACTGTTACTGAAGTTGGAGTTGCGTGATCGGACCCAGCTTGCGATCAGTTATTATAAAGGCAATGAATTCAAAGAAAATTAATCAAAGGAAGGTTTACAAATGATATTTAATATTTTAATTTATGCTTTTCCTGCTATGTTTATGATATTGGGTGCATATTTATTAATCTATAGACGGACTTTACTCGAAGTATTCGGCGATTATTCCAATAAAGTTATTATTATTTTTAGTATATTGCTATTTTTAGTGGGGATTCTCGGCTTTATTTTAGTCGTAAATAATCTGATTGACTTAATGTTAATTTGGATGTTAGCAGCACTCTTCGTCGTCTTCTTTATGGTATTTGTCTTTTATTGGTTATTCAAAGCCAACAATGGAAAAAAATAACATAAAAAATGTGGGGAACAGACTCAATTTTAAGAGCCTGTTCCCCACTTTTTTTAATCTAATACACTGACTAAATCTTTTCCGTCAACTTCTTCAACTTCTACTTTGACTCTCTCTTGCTTAGATGTTGGAATATTCTTTCCAACATAGTCTGGTCGAATTGGTAATTCTCGGTGTCCGCGATCAACAAGAACAGCCAATTGAATGTGTGATGGGCGCGCATTTTCTAAGATGGCATCCATGGCTGCACGAACGGTTCTTCCGGTATAAAGAACATCGTCCACTACTACTACTTTCTTTCCAGTTAAATCATGTTCAAAAGAAACAGCTTTTACTTCAGGACTGACAGATTTTTTAGATAAATCATCGCGATAGAAAGTGATGTCCAAAATTTCCAGCGGTAATTTTACGCCTTCTATTTCTTCGACCTTTTCTTGTAGGCGTTTTGCTAAAAACTCGCCTCTTGTTTTAATTCCAAGAATCACCAGTTTTTCCGTCGATTTATTCTTCTCTAAGATCTCATGGGCAATACGCTTTAATGTTCTTTGCATACCGCTTTGATCCATTAATTCTCTTTCACTCATTGTCATGACCTCCTTTTAAAAATAGACCGCTCAACCAATTAGGTTTGCGGTCTGATTATGTTAATTATTATTTGAAGCGTTCAACGTCACGTGCAATCGCTACTTCTTCGTTTGTAGGAATGTTGTAGATTGCAAATCTTGAGTCGTCAGTTGAAATTAATGCTTCTTTACGAGTGTCGTTACGCTCGTCATCAATTTCTCCACCAAAGAACGTAATTCCGTCCATGATTAATTTTCGTGTAATTCCAGAGTTTTCACCAATACCTGCTGTGAATACTACTGCATCAACACCGTTCATAACTGCGATGTATTGAGCGATGTATTTTTGAACACGATTCATGAAGATATCTAACGTTAATTGTGCACGTTCGTTACCTTCTGCCGCAGCATCTTCAACGTCACGCATATCACTTGATACACCTGATAAACCTAGTAAACCAGATTTTTTGTTAAAAATTGTGATTACATCGTTCACATCAGTGATGTTTAATTTGTCCATTAAGAATGGAATGATTGATGCATCGATATCACCTGTACGAGTACCCATTGTTACACCAGCTAAAGGAGTGAATCCCATTGATGTATCTACAGATTTACCACCGTCAACGGCTGTAATTGATGCACCGTTACCTAAGTGACACGTAATGATTTTTAAGTCTTCGATAGGTTTGCCCATTAATTCAGCTGCACGTTTACTTACGAAATCATGACTTGTTCCGTGAGCACCGTACTTACGGATTTGGAAGTCTTCGTAGTATTCGTAAGGTAAGCTGTATAAGTAGTTAACTTCTGGCATTGAAGTATGGAAAGATGTATCAAATACTGCTACGGCAGTTGCGTGTGGTAAACGCTCTTCAAACACATGCATAACTTCTGCTTCTGCTGGGTTATGTAAAGGTGCGAATTCACTTAAGTCTTCAACTTGTTTAATTACTTCTGGAGTAACTAAAGTTGATTCTTTAAAGATTTCTCCACCTGCTACTACACGGTGCCCTACACCTGTAATTTCAGTTAGATCGGTGATAATTTGGAATTCTTCTAATTTATCAAATAACATATCAACCGCTTGAGCATGAGTTGCGATATCTTCTGTTACAGTAAACTCTTGATCATCACCATATTCGATTGTAAATACTGAATTGTTGATACCAATTCTTTCTACTAACCCTTTAGCAATAACTGATTCTTCTGGCATATTGTATAACTGGAATTTTAAGCTTGAGCTCCCAGCATTAATTGCAAATGTTTTAGACATTATTTAATTCTCTCCTCTTCAATATAAGTCATAATTCTATTATACATTTATTATAACAGATTGCATTAGAAGTTCTCTACTAAATTATAATGTTTTTTAATACAAACAATAACTTAAAATACTAAGCTTATTTTATGACTCGTAATGAGCAATGACCTCCATTTTTACTTTTGCTCCCATTGGTAAACTACTTACGGCAAAAGAACTTCTAGCTGGATACGGCTTGTGAAAATTCATGGCATAGATTTCGTTAAATATCGATGAATCACCGATGTCATTCATATATAACACAACTTTTACAACGCTTGTTAAATTCAAACCTGCACTATCTAATATATGGGCAATATTTTTGAAAACTTGCTTCATTTCTTCTTCAGCATTCCCTTTAACTAATTTATTAGTTTCTGGATCAATGCCTATTTGACCTGATACATATAACATATCTCCTACACGAACGGCTTGCGAATATGGGTCCATCGGCTTTGGTGCTTTATTAGAATAATAAACTTTCTTCATACTTAGCCACCCTTTCTATGAGTCTATTTACATTATAATAAATTATAAAATAATGTATAGGAAAGTGACTATTTTCGCGTTTCTAATTATTTTTTCATTTTATGTAGGGAAAATTCTTCGGGTGTGCTATAATTTACAAAACAAATCAAAAGGTGGTTAACACAATGCAAGCTGTTATTACTGTAATTGGGAAAGACAAAGTAGGGATTCTAGCAGAAGTTGCGACACAATGCGCTAAATACAATGTAAACGTCGTGGATGTTGAACAAACGATTATGCAAGATTACTTTACGATGGTGATGTTAGTGAATATTGATAAGCTTTCAATTGAATTTGAAGAATTTCAACAGAACACGAAGGAAAGTATCCCTGAGATGGAAATACACGTGATGCATGAGGATATTTTTAATTCTATGCACCGAATTTAAGGAGTTAAACCATGTTAGAAATGCAAAATGTTATTGAAACTGTTTCTATGATTAAAGAAGATAACTTAGATATTCGTACCATTACGATGGGTATATCCTTAGTTGATTGTGCGGATGGGGATATTGATCGTTCCTGTGAGAAGATTTATAACAAAATTTATAAATCTGCCAAAGACTTAGTTAAAACTGGTGAGTTGATTGAAGGTAAATTTGGTATTCCGATTGTAAACAAACGGATTGCTGTCACTCCTATCTCTCAACTGCTTGCTGCCTCAGGTGGCGATCCTTTAAAATACGCGCGAGTTTTAGATAAAGTCGCTCAAGATATTGGTGTAAACTATATCGGTGGTTATTCTGCTTTAGTCCACAAAGGCTTTAGTAAAGGTGATTTGGAATTAATTCAATCTATTCCACAAGCCATGGCTGAGACAAATCATGTGTGTTCTTCAGTGAATATTGGTTCAACCCGTGCGGGTATCAATATGGATGCTGTGGCGATGATGGGAAATATCGTTCGTGAAGCTGCTGAACTAACACAAGATAATGAGTGTATGGGTGCTTCTAAGATTGTCGTTTTCTGTAATGCTGTTGAGGATAACCCTTTTATGGCCGGTGCTTTTCATGGATCTGGAGAGCCAGATGTTGTTATTAATGTCGGCGTTTCTGGTCCTGGTGTGGTGCGTACTGCTTTAGCAAAATTAGATAAATCGGCTTCATTAGAAGTTGTCGCTGATACCATTAAGCAAACAGCATTCAAGATCACTCGTATGGGCCAATTAGTTGGGACACAAGCCTCTGAAATGCTAGGTGTTCCATTTGGAATTGTTGATTTATCTTTAGCTCCAACACCAGCAGTAGGCGATTCTGTGGCGCATATCTTAGAAGAAATCGGTTTAGACCAAGTAGGTGCACATGGATCAATCGCCACACTTGCCATGTTAAATGATGCGGTTAAAAAAGGTGGCGTGATGGCTTCATCTCACGTTGGTGGGCTATCTGGTGCTTTCATTCCTGTGACTGAAGATGCGGGGATGATTGCCGCGGCTGCCAATGGTACTTTAAATATTGAAACATTAATGTCGATGACGGCCGTCTGTTCTGTAGGTTTGGATATGATTGTTATTCCAGGAACAACACCACCAGAAGTTGTTTCTGCCTTGATTGCTGATGAAGCAGCCATTGGTATGATTAACTCTAAAACTACCGCTGTTCGTGTGATTCCTGCGATTGGTCGCTCAGATGACGAGTCACTTGATTTCGGTGGACTCTTCGGTTCTGGTACAGTCATGCCATTAAACCAAACTTCTCCGAAAGTATTCGTTGATCGTGGTGGGCGTATTCCAGCTCCAATTCAAAGTTTAAAAAATTAATGTCTTTCTCTAGCCCCTATTTTATAGGGGTTTTTATTTTATCTACAAGCAATTTGTTTAGTGAATTTTGTTAATGGTAGTACAATATGAGTTAGGGGTGGTTTTATGAAACAAGTTAAAAATTTAATTATAGGTTTTGGTAAGGCGGGTAAAACGCTCGCGGGAGAATTCGCAAGTCGTGGTGAGGATGTTATTCTAGTTGAGAAATCTAAGAAAATGTACGGCGGGACTTGTATAAATGTTGCTTGTATTCCAACGAAGAAATTAAAATTCTTAGCTTTCAAACGTGATGAATTAGGCTATTCAATGGCTGTGAACGCTAAAAATGAGTTAATCAGCAAACTAAATAATGGAAATTACCATAAAGTTGCCGATTTAGAAAATGCTGAAGTTCTAGATGGGACGGCTTCATTTATTAATGAGAATACCGTTGAAGTTCATACTGAAGATGGCGTTGAAGAAATTCAAGCTGAGCGTATTTTTATTAATACGGGTGCGCGTCCATTTATTCCTAATATTGATGGTTTAGAATTAAGTGACCGTATTTTGACTTCTGAATCGCTAATTGAATTAACTGATTTACCAAAAGATTTGGCTATTATTGGTTCTGGTCCCGTTGGTTTAGAGTTGGCTTCTATTTATAGTCAATTTGGAAGTAATGTAACATTAATTGATCGCAACGATACGATTCTTAAAGATGAAGATGCAGATGTTCGTGATGCTGTGATTGCTGCAATTGAAGCTCAAGGTATTAATATTGTGACGAATGCGAATACGCAATCTGTAAAAGAAAATGCTGATTCGGTGTCTATTTATTATAATATAAATGGTGACCAACATGAGATTCAAGCCACTCACCTATTGGTTGCAACGGGTCGTAAACCGAATATCGAAGACTTGAATTTAGGTAAGGCTGGCATCACCGTTTCAGAAAAAGGTGCAGTTGAAGTGAATGAGTTTTTACAAACTAATCTTCCACATATTTTTGCACTCGGCGATGTTAATGGTGGTCCTCAACAGACTTATATCTCACTTGATGACTACCGCATCATTCGTGACTTCATTTATGGTGACAAGTCGTATAGTACAGACCGTCGAAAAAACGTACCTGCAACAACATTTATCGAGCCGCCTTTATCACAGGTCGGCTTATCAGAAACTGCTGCGCGTGAGCAAGGTCTTGATTACAAGGTTGCCAGTCTGGATGTAAGTTCTATTCCTAAAGCGAAAATATTAGATAACCAAACTGGTTTATATAAAGCGATTATTGATAGCAAAACGAATAAGATTCTTGGTGCTACCCTATTTGGTGAAGAATCACATGAAGTTATTAACATTATTTCAACGGCAATGATCGCTGATATGGATTACACTCAACTCAGAGATCAAATTTTCACTCACCCAACGATGGCTGAAGCCTTAAATGATTTATTTAAAATATAAAAGTATAATTAAATGAAAACCCGTCCCGAATCTTCGCGATTTGGGACGGGCTTTTTTGCTTTAGTAGGAAATTGGGTTGAAAGCGTCACTTTGATTTCTCATAGTATCGCTTTTCAACTAAAAGCGTCACTTTGAATTCTCATAGTATCGCTTTTCGAATAAAAGTCTCGTTTCACATTTTAAAATTACAATTTACATATGCCTTTTATAGGAATACTTATTAATCCCTCCTACTTTATCATAATGCTTATTCATGATTTTCTTGATTGAGGTAATGCCCATCATTCCAACCATAAAATCATAAATATTTCTTGGTGTCAGCATTTGTGGATGGTCAAAGTATAGGATTCTTATGTGATAGGCAGCTCATAGAATTACTTTTGTCTTCGTTTCTCTCACACCACATTTTCTACAGTAATACTGTGATGTTTAGCAATCGTATTAAAACTATGACATTGACAACACGTAATCCCTTTAGGAATGCCTGAAAAACTTTCTACTTGCAAGCTTTCTGGTTGAAATGGATTAGCTACTCTATATCTATTGAACACTTCATGACAAGCTTTAAGATAACTCGCCATTAGTGGGAAATCAGATTTGCGTTTAATATTTTTAATGTAGAATCTAAATTGATGGCGCAAGACAACTTCGTAATTTACTTTTGTATCTAGGCTAACTTGTGAGTGCTCCTTTATAAAATCATCGCACCCGTAACATTGACCGAATGCGGTATCTCACTTGCCATATGAGTTAAGCGATTATTGCGCTCTTGAATTTTGGTTACGATATTGTCTTTTAATAATTTGCTATTTAATACGCAGTCGAAATCTATATATTGAAAGTTTCCGTCGTCATTTTTCACTACAAGGACATACCAAGTATCTTTTGCCATAACAATAAAATCCGTTTGCAGACGCTTTCCGTTTTCAAACCAATAGTCACCAAGAATATCCCAGGTCTTAATTTCATGTTTTTTGACCAAATCGAGGACCATTTTTTCATTATATTAGCCTCGGAGTAGATAATATATTCGATTTTCTACATCTGACGGCAATTCAACTTTTCCAATGTGTGCTATTTCTAGATACACTTAATCTTTGTTTTTCTTCATAAAATTCACCCCTATATACAAGAAAAATGGTGAATTCAATTTTATAAAACGTAGATTGTAAAATTAAGCTAGACAGATAAAAAAGTCATTTATGATACACTCAAACTATACTTCCACCACGAAGAATAGGAGTGATCATAAATGACCTACTCCCATCTTACCACGGATGAATTAGTAATGATAGAATCTTATTATCATCAAAATATTTCTGTTGCGATGATTGCTGAACGCTTAAGGCGTTCACGTCAGCCCATTTATAACGTTATTAATTTCTTGAAACAAGGTAACTCAGCAATTGATTACTACAAACGCTATAAAGTATATAAAAAGCGTTGCGGTAGACATAAAATCATTTTCGTAAATTTCAAGTTTAAGTTAGCCACTACAGGTAACTCATTTGTTTGGTACCGTAACTGCCTTGTTATTCTAAATCAGTGACCCTCTGATATTGAACTGAGGGATGGTAGTCTTCCGACCAGTCTGGCCTCAGGCCATCTTTCCAGACATGAAGCCATGCCGAGGTCAAGTAATGATAGGTCAAGCCCCCAATCGTTCTTGCTTGAATGCTTGAACAAATGTGTCATGTGGTATTGCATAACCCAAAATTTTCCGCGGGTAATCGTTCATCCAACGCTGGATCCGCAAAATCTGGTTCTCGCTCACCTCACTAATCGGGCTTCCCTTGGGAACGAAACGGCGAATTAATTTGTGCTGGTTTTCGCTCGTCCCACGCTCCCAAGAAGCATAGGGGTGGCTGAAATAGACGTCAGCTACATCTTGCAGAGCATCGTGTAGCCTCGAAAACTCCGAGCCATTGTCGGAGGTCACGGTCTTAAATAATTGATCGAAGTTAGCGCCAGCCCGTTCTCTTAGCTGTTGAACCGCTTGGTCCACCGATTCGGTGTCCTTCCCGTTCAACTTTAGGATGACTTCAAAGCGTGTCTGCCGTTCAGCCAGCGTCAGCAGCACGGCATCCGACTTGGTCTTGTTTCCCACGACCGTGTCGATTTCCCAATGACCGAATGTTTCCCGGGTTTCAACTTCTTTAGGGCGTTCTTCAATTGACGTCCCGAGAACACGCTTGTTGGATCGGTGTCCTGGGCGGCCCGCTTTGATTTTACGGGACAGTTTTTCAAGCAAGTCCATGTTCTTTGTTCGCATGATTCCGCGGTCAATCCATTGATAAAGAGCGGTTGTTCCAGGAATGATGGCACAATCGAACAGCGCGTGTTTTCTGGCAAATCCGACCAGGACGTCCGGCGACCATTTTTCATTTAACATTTTGTCATCTGCCCAGTCAATGAAAGCATTTGTGTTCGCCCATTTGAGCCGTCTGCCACAGTTCAGTCGTTGCTTTTCATAGAAGGCCTGTCCTGCATCAGCGTCATAAACAGAATAGTAGGTGTCATACACTTTTCCATTTTGCGTTTGGCGTTTTAACTGGGTGATGGTTCCGCGATCAAGCTCATTGTTTATGGTTTGCGGAACACGTCCCAGCACTTTGGCAACCTGACGGTTGGAATAGTCTTCCTTTTTCAGGATAGCGATTTGGCAACGTTCTGAGTAGGAAAGGTGTTTTCCCTTGCGTGAAACTGTGTTATCATGGGTTTGCGTCATGTGAATTCATCCTTGTCTATTGAGAGTTGTGGTAACTTCAATATAACACCGAATTCACGTGGCGTTTTTTTTATTTTAAATGGCTAAGTTCATTATAAAATCCGCCAAAATACTTTGAATCTCCATAGTAGTTAATATAATATATATTGGAACCGAAAAGCGATGGCAGAGTTGAAGACGGCTCATCTGTGTATCAAGAACAGAAATATGACGAGAAGAAACATTTCGTTACTCGATGAGAAGAATGGGAATTGTAACAAAAACAGATAAAGTCGACAACAATATTTTCAACTATCTTATTTAATAAGTAACTAAAAAGCCAGACTCAATTATTCATTGAGCTGGCTAAATTTATTTTAACTAAATAATGTTATTTACAAGCTAATGAATATTAGCTTATAATTGAGTTGGCTAATGAACATTAGCATAAGGGGGTATGGAATGAAGACGAAGGAGAAAATTTTAAGAGAATCATTAAAACTATTTGCTATGAAGGGTTTCAATGAAATATCACTAAATGAATTAGCAGAAAATGTAGGGATAAAGGCACCAAGCCTTTATAAGCATTATAAAAGTAAACAAGATATTTTTAGTCACTGCATAGAATATTTTAGATGCCAGTTAGAAGAAAAAAGAGAAAATTTGTCTTTACCAAAAAACGGAGAAAATTCTAAAGTATATGCTGATAAAAGTAGGGAAGAAATTATAAATATAGCAATAGATTTATTCAAGTATCATTTATTGGATACAGCCGCTTCAAACTTCAGGAAGATGCTATTAAAAGACCGATATAACAATCAAGAAATTGATGATTTATATATGGAAATATTCATTAAATCTCCTATTGAATATCAAAAAATAGTTTTTCAATACCTAATGGACAATGATTATTTTATAAAAGATGATGTTCAAACAATGGCCATAAATTTTTATACTCCAATATTTTTTCTAATTCAGAAATATGATACAAATATCGAGTCCATTAATGAAGGAGAGAAAGAACTATCAGAAATAATGAACGATTTTTGTGATAGATATGAGGTAAAGAAATGAAAGTGGTATTTAAATTCATATTGCTTATCACATTATTTTATTTATTGTTTATGAAGATTAACATGGATAATTCATTGGAACAAGCGAATAAAAACTTAGAGAAATATGAGCCTAAGATTGCAAATTTATCGTACGGAAAAATGGAATATTTAGATAAGGGTGAGGGTGAGATAATCCTTTCTAATCATGGTTTATTTGGAGGATTTGATCAGGGGTATGAAAATATAGCTAATTTATCAAACAATCTGAGAATAATCGCGCCCTCAAGATTTGGATACTTAAATAGTGATATAAAGGGTGATGGGACTCCTAAAGAACAAGCAAAAGCATACGTTGAACTTTTAGACTATTTAAATATAGATAAAGTCTTTATTATGGGAGCTTCAGCTGGAGGAACGCTAGCAATTAGATTTGCCTTAGATTATCCAGAAAGATGTAAGGGACTGATTTTATATTCATCGGCAATGCCTGAAAAGTCAAAAGTTGAAAAAGTGAATTATAAACAGGGGCCACCAGATGTATTAGTTAATAACTATCCTATGTACTTATTAAGTCCATTATTCAATAAATTTATGGGAATGGACAAAGATATTATTAAATCGATGTTGCCAATTGATAAGAAAAAAATCGGCATAAAATTAGATAGCGAGGTCAATAATCCAGATATGGCAGCCAATTTTGATGAGTATAATATTGAATCACTAAAGGTACCTGTCTTGATAATGCAAGCTGAAGATGACAAACTAACGGATGTAAATAAAATGGTGAATGTATCAAGCAGATTTCCAAATCTTACTATGAAAATATTTAAAAGTGGCGGTCATATGTTGAGGGGGAATGATGCAGAAGTAAGAAAAACAGTTAATGTATTTATAGAAAATAATAAGTAATTTTATAAGAGGAGATTATTTTTTATTCTCTAAGATCCAATGACCGTTATGAATTCAAAAGTAACAAATAAATCCATACAATATTTATAGCAACGGTTGATGGTAAAAAATTAAGTTTATAAATATTTCGTTTGTCAATTTAAGCTAGAAATAATTTAACCCAGACACATTCTCAAGAAAGACCTCCAACGGGGTCTTATAATTTAAAGACTTTCTAGGAATCTTATTCCTACGAATGGCGACCGAAGAAATAAACGCTTGGTTCACTTCATTGAAG
Organism: Ruoffia sp. FAM 26254; assembly: GCF_045528545.1. NCBI lineage: Bacteria > Bacillati > Bacillota > Bacilli > Lactobacillales > Aerococcaceae > Ruoffia > Ruoffia sp. FAM 26254. Next base: position 1,082 of record NZ_JBGQQY010000023.1, on the reverse strand, counting down.
TACATTTGTTTAGGTAATCCATCTTTACGCAAGAGCCCATTCGAATGTTCGTTGAGGCCACGTTGAGAGGGACAGCCCGGATCTGCAAAGAAAACAGAAATATCCTGTTGATTGCTTAAACTTTTCCAGTTGGAAAATTCCTTGCCACAGTCAAACGTTATCGACTTAAAAAGATTCTTGGGTAGCTGTTTAAACCAGTTGGTCAAGGTGACCTCGATGTCTTCGGCCTTCCGGCCGGGTGTCTTTAAAGCAATGATTAACTTAGACGCTCTTTCCGCAAAGGTGATCACGGCACTCTTATGGTTTTTACCGATGATGGTATCACCTTCTAAATGACCAAATTCATTGTGGTAAGAAGGATAAGCTTGTTTTCGGTCATCAAGCGTTCTTCTGTCCCCTTGTTTCCCGCGCGTTTCTTTATGGCCATTCGGTTTTCGTTTTCCTTGCATGGGTAACGTCGTTATATCAAAGAGCGTACTATCTTTAAATCGTCTATAGAGGGTACGCATAGAACAGCCAAGATCTACTTCACCTCGACCAATGATTACATCGGGTGTCCAACCCTCAGCCACTCGGTGCTTAACGTATTGAGACTGTTCACTTGTCAATGTTTTTTTCTTGGCGCCGCATTTCGATTTATTCTGTGTATAACGTTCCAAGTAGTCATGAACCGTTCCACCTTCTTTTAGGAAGTTGACAACATTATAGATCGGTTGATTGGATCGTCCCAGTTTCTTCGCAATTTCATAGGCTTTATAGCCAATATCATAATAAGTTTCTATCCACCCGAGTTCTTTCATGGTAAGATGTGTGTAGGCCATTTGTGGTCACTCCTCTAATTTTCGTGGTTGGAAATTTGATTTGAGTGTACCGCAGATGGTTTATTTATTTTTCTAGCTTAATTTTACAATTCAAGTACAATAAAAAGTATAGAGGAGGTAGAAAGATTAATTGAGATAAAGCCCATATAATTGTGTAAAAGTAAAAAACCATAATAATCTCTTTGGTACAATGTAGTTGACAGACAAACATTGAAAGGAAGATTATTATGGCTCAATTAAATATTACCTTAAATTTAGAAG
>NZ_JBGQQY010000022.1:0-32737 GCF_045528545.1 Ruoffia sp. FAM 26254 | reverse complement strand
AGTAAATTGGAAAGCATCCATTAATTCATCGATTAGGACTAAACCAGAATCACTTGATAAACGACCACCATCATGAGAAACGATTAAATTATTGTTGAATTTTACGGCATTTTCTTGTAAAGTAACCACTGAGAGAACCCCTTTCTATGGTAGTTTGTGGTGAATTAACCATATCAGAAAGGGGGTCTTTTTTCATCACCTAATGGGTGATGAAGCAGATTACTTTAAAGACTATTAAATCAATGTTAGGAAAGACTATTAGTAAAACTATGAATTATTCAGGTTAATAATCCCCTATTAAGAAGTATATATTGAGTATAACCCGCATTAGATTTCAGAAATCTATGCAGGCACAATCAATTGGCCCCGTCATAGATCGTATCAAACGACCACGACGACGCTATTAAATGAATTTTGAAAATCATTTTGATTGTTAATAATACTCAATATCATATTAATCCCTCTTCTTAGTTTTTTTGTTATTTTCATAATAATGGATGATTATGAGAATGTCAACATTAATTATTCATTTTATTCTCATTTTATGAAAAATTTATAATTTAAAAACACTAGTCATGAAGTATGCATCAAAACCTAAAGCGGATTGACTGTCATCTCTAATAACTAGTGTTTAATTATTACGTTTTAATTTGATTTAGTTTATTCTGTTGGTCTCGATTTAGATAGTTTCCATTCACTCTTGTAGATTGAATAATATTAACAAAGGCATGAATGTCCGCTTCTCCTATTGCCATCTCTAAATCATAAAGTTCATATCGGTTAATAACAATCATCAGCGTATTGCGCGTCTTTTTCGAGTAGCCTCCACGTCCATCAAGAATCGTAATTCCACGATGGATACGACCATAAATTGACTTGACTACTTCATCTTCTTTATCGGTAACGATAAAGGCAGTTAAGCGTTGTTCGTTTGTATGAATTGAATTTACTACCCTAGAAGTTACATACATTGAAATTAATGTATATAAAGCAAATTCCCAAGAGTATAAAATTCCTGCACCAACGATAACAACCGAATTAATAAGTAGTGATAAAGACCCTACGTTTATTTGTACTAATCGGCTCATCACAAGAGCAATAATATCAATTCCTCCTGCTGACATACCAAATTTGATCGTTAATCCTCCGCCTAACCCATTAAGAGCTCCAGCAACGATTCCGTTAAGTAGCGGGTTTGCAGATACCTGTTGGACAGGAATGATTAAAGTAAAACCCGTCATAATAGCTACAACGATTACCGTTAAAATGGTAAAACGACGTCCCAACTTCATATAACTTAATATCAATAATGGAATATTAAGTAAGAAGTTTAATGTACCTGTCTGAATAATGTTTCCAAAGGGTGTGAATTGCTTTAGTGAATAGGTAATCAACTGAGAAATACCAGTAACTCCCCCACTATAAATGTCCCCAGGAATTAGAAACATATTCAGTGATACCGCAAAACATAAAGCCGAAAATAAAATAATAAAAAATTGGCTTAAAATATTAAGCGCAGGATATTGTGATAGAACTTTTTTTATCATTTGTGGTCACCTTACATTGCTTTACCTGATTCACCTAGCACATTTACTAAATCTGTTTGTAAGCCTTTAGCAATTCCCGAACCCATAACCAATGTTTGATATAATGGCTCAGCATCTTCACCCGTTCTTAACAGTGTTTTAAGGAAAACTTCTCCATCACCAGCTAGGTAAAGACTATAGTAACCTGTTTTCATCTCGTTTAATGAGTTAAGTAATTCATAAGCCTCTGCTTCTTTACTACGATCCGTTAGTAAGTGAACATGACGGTAGATGATTTGAGCATCAGAGTATTTATCTTTTGATGCTTGGATGATGACCTCTACAACGAGTGCACGTTCTGTAGTAAGACGAAAATTAAAGCGATATAATATATGTCCGTTTTCGATTTCTTTCTTGTTAAACGGAATATTCATTTCATTAAGTTTGTTTTCAAAATTAGTGTGAATGACAGACATGATTTCCCCTCCATAAATTCATTAATCAACAACAAGTTAAGTATATCATTTATTAGTTAAGGAACAAACCCTACACTTTTTAAACTTGACCTAATATCACTTGAATTACGAAAGAAACAATTACGACTAACAGTGAAATAATAAAACCATGTACCATAGGTAAAATTCCACTTTGAGTGACAGATTTAAAGTTTGTTCGTAAACCAATCGCTCCTAAACTCATGACCATAAAGAATTTACTTACCGATGATAAAGAGGACCCAAACTCAGCTGATATGACGCCAACAGAACGTAATATGACCATAATTAAAAAGAAGAGAATAAACCAAGGAATCACTCTCGTTAATTTAAATGTTGCGTCTGAACTTTCATCATCTTGACGGGCCTTTTGTTCAATCCGTTGATTAATAATCGAGTAAATAAATACAATTGGAACGATGGCTAATGTTCTAGTTAATTTAACAATCACAGCATAATTTCCTGCCGCTTCTGAGAAGGCATAGCTTGCAGCAACAACCGACGAAGTATCGTTAATTGCAGTCCCTGCCCATAATCCAAAGCCTAAATCAGTCATGCCGAAAAATTGTCCCGCAATTGGGAATAAAATAACCATTAAAATATCAAAAATAAATGTCGTTGATAAGGCATAAGCTATATCTTCATCTTTGGCTTTAATAATAGGTGAAACTGCAGCAATGGCACTGCCACCACACACACCTGTTCCTACGGAAATTAAGTTAGATAATTTCCAGTCCATATTAAACCACTTTCCTATCAAGTTACCAAATATAAAAGCGGTAGCTAAAGTAAATACCATCACTATTAGAGAGAACTTCCCAACCTCTACAACTTGAGTCAAGCTTAAAGACGCTCCCATTAGAACGATGGAGACTTTGAGCAATCGTTTCGCAACTAAATCTATTCCTGTAAAGGATGGTAACAACTTCTTTACAAGCGGATGCAGAACCATCCCGATTAACATCGCCATTACACTGGCTCCAATATACCCATTTGGCAAGACATTGGTAATCATTATTGAAACAACTGCTAATATCAAAGTCACTACAATTCCATATAGAGCATTTATAACTGTTGAATTCTTACGCATAATTATCTCCTATCTACTATATATAAAAAGAAGCCATAGAAATTAATAGCATTTCTATAGCTCTTTATTAAATTACATCCGACGTTAGAAATTTATTCTCGAAGTGGTCAATTGACTGACGTGCTTCGTCGGTTGTATTTGTCTCCATTAATTGGATGCGCAAATCATTGGCTCCTTTAAACTCGCGCACATAAATCTTAAAGTAGCGACGTAAAGGTCTGAAATGACGTTGCCCATCTTCATTATATTGATCAAATAAGTCTAGATGGAATCTTAATAAGTCTAATAATTCTTTTGGACTGTGGTCTTTTTTCTCTACTTCAAAAGCAAACGGATTTTTAAAGACACCACGTCCAATCATAACACCATCCACACCGTATTTCTCTACTAATTCCAAACCTGTTTGGCGATCTGGAATATCACCATTAATCGTAATCAATGTGTTTGGAGCAATTTCATCACGTAGTTTCATAATGTCAGGAATTAATTCCCAATGAGCGTCTTCTTTACTCATTTCTTTCTTAGTTCTTAAGTGAATCGATAAGTTAACAATATCTTGTTTTAACAAGTGAGTTAACCAACCTCTCCACTCGTCAACTTTTAAATAACCTAAACGCGTTTTAACACTTACGGGTAAACCTCCTGCTTTTGCAGCTTGGATAAGCTCAGCAGCGACGTCTTCTCGCTTGATTAAGCCACTACCACGCCCATGTTTTACCACATTAGGTGCTGGGCAACCCATATTAATATCAAGGCCGCTAAAGCCCATTTCTGCCATACCAATACTCATTTGTTCAAAGTACTCTGGACGATCTCCCCAAATATGAGCAACAATTGGCTCTTCATCTTCAGTAAAAGTTAAACGGCCACGAACACTTTCAATCCCATCAGGATGACAGTAACTTTCAGAGTTTGTAAATTCCGTAAAATATACATCAGGTTCTGCGGCTTTTTGAACGACATGGCGAAAAACAACATCCGTCACGTCTTCCATAGGTGCTAGGATAAAAAATGGTTTAGGTAAATCATGCCAAAAATTAGAAGTCATACTATTATCAATTCCTTTCTTAAGTCATTTCTTTCTTCATTGTGTCAGTTATATAAAATTCAAATAAAAAAGCTAAGAATAGCATCAAAGCCATTCTTAGCCAGTTTATTTCAAATAGCTTGATTAGTTCATTTACTAAAATACATGAAAATTATTAAGATTGATGAATTGGCAAAACATAGCATAACGTAAGATGTACTAAAAGTCTAGATTAAATGCTTGATAATCAGAACTAAATTAAGTTTTTTATAAATATATTTGATATAATAATAATGATTAATTATATAAAATGGTAGTTGATAGGATGGATGACAATTTCGATTCAATCGTCAAAGAAAAAATTAGACCCTATAATATTCTTAACAATGTCTTTTTTATTTTAGTCATTATAGGCGACTTTATATTAGCCGATAACATTTCTACCAGTTATAGTTATGATACAACTGGATATTTTCCAGTCGAAACCACTACCACTGATAACTTCACTCTTTTCTCTGTTTTTATTAATATTGTTGGCTCTTACTCACTGCTATTTGTGTTTATACGTGTGACAATCTTGTCATATGACGAAAAAATACGTGCAAATCTATATGATCAACAGATCTATTCAAAGTTATTTGAAATATCTTTGAAAGAATAAGTAAGGAGATGATTTTTTTGAAAAAAATATTATTATTTGCTGCCACCCTTTCATTATCATTCGTCGCTCCTATTAAAGCTCAAGATAAAGAATTTTATGATCAAAGTACTTATTAAACAGTTCTCGAACCTGGTATGTATAAAGTTGGCTCTACATTAGATGCAGGAATATATCGGATTATATCCGATGCTGAATATGGCATGTATGTGATTTCGTCAGATGCGAATCAAGAAGATATTATTGATTTTTCTGCTATTACGACTCATTCTTACTTTGAAGTTGTTGACGATCAATATTTAAAACTTGATGGAACATTTGCCGTGCTATGGATGAAGTTGATCCTATATTCATTGAAGACAACACTATCGGACCTGGAACTTATTTCGTTGGTTATGATATACCTGCGGGAGAATACGAAGTCATCCAAGATGAAGAAACTGCAATGTATGTAATCTATGATTCTTTAGATAAATCAGAGATTGCCTCGATGTCAGCTATTACAAATAATGCCTTTGTTGAAGTTGAGGATGGCCAGTACCTTCAATTATATGGAGCAATCATTACAGATGATGCATTAGTAAATGAAAGAAGGCCTGATGAATCAATAAACTCTAACTCAAATTAAAGCAATTTAAAAAGAGCCTTCGAGGGCTCTTTTCTTTTTAATATTTTGCCTCTACCTCTTAAATTCAATTTTAATGAGATACAAAACAAAAAATGAACAAATAAAAAAGCTAAGAACAGCTTATTAAAGCCATTCTTAGCAGAAATGTTATCTAACGCGCTCTTGAATACGAGCTGCTTTACCAGATAATTTACGGATGTAGTATAATTTAGCACGACGTACTTTACCTTGACGTAGTACTTCGATTTTTTGTACGCGAGGTGTATGTACAGGGAATGTACGTTCAACACCAACACCGTTAGAAATCTTACGAACTGTGTAAGTTTCAGAGATGCCTTGTCCACGACGTTTAATAACTAATCCTTCAAAAAGTTGAACACGTTCACGTTCTCCCTCAACGATTAACGCATGAACACGTACTGTATCTCCAGGACGGAAATCAGGAATGTCGTTACGTAATTGAGCTGAAGTAATTTTTGCAATAATTGGATTAATACTCATTTTATCTTTCTCCTTCCAACAAATAATCTTAAATAGTCATTCTACTTAGCGGATTATAGTTAATTCGGGGCCCAATGGCCACTTGTAATATTATACCTAAAATAAGAAACTTGTAAAGGGTTTTTTACTTTTTTTATTTATCCGACACGATTATAGAAACGACGTTCAATCCAACCAAGAATGACGTCCGTTAATATAGCCATTAATGCCGTTGGTATCGCTCCAGCAAGTATGATGGCTCCACCGTCTGTTGCATTAGTACCGCGAATAATGATATCACCTAAACCACCGGCACCAATGAAAGCACCAATCGCAGTAATACCAATCCCTACTACAAGAGCGTTGCGAATACCGGCCATAATCACAGACATTGATAACGGTAATTCAACATCTTTAAGTCGTTGCCAACTTGTCATACCAATCCCCTTCGCTGCATCCAGAACATCTGCATCCAGAGTAATCATACCTGTATAAGTATTCTTGATAATTGGCAGTAGCGAATAAAGGAAGATCGTCACGATAACCGTGTTTACTCCTAAACCAACCGCTAACATTATAATCGACATCATTGCTAGTGACGGAATGGTTTGTAATACATTCGCCACACCTAGGACCCACGTACTCATCTTTCTATTGTTGGCAATCCAAATTCCAATCGGAATACCAACAATTGAAGCGAATAATACTCCATAGATAGAGATTAAGAAATGACGCCAAAATTGTTCCAGTACATATGATCCGTTCATCGAGAAATAGTAGATAAACTGTTCAAATAAATTCATACTATCCATTATGGCTGCTCCTCTCTAAAGTAATTATTCTCTTCTAAAAACTGTTGTGCAACAACTGATGGCTCAAGAAGATTATCATCTGCTTCAAAGTTTAATTGTTGCATTAACTCTGTATCGATTTGTCCAACTAATCTTTCGAATAGAGCATCAAGTTCTGGATTGCTCTCTAGGATTTCATCTGTAGCTCTAACTGACCCTTCATAAGGAGGGAAAAATCCTAGGTCATCCTCTAAGACAACAAGGTTATTACTCAAGATACGCCCATCCGTTGAATAGCCTAAAACAACATCCATATCTCCAGATGCAACTGCATCATAAACTAGTCCAATTTGCATTGGATAAGTTTCACCAAATGAAAACTCATATGCCTCTTGGAAAGCCGGATAACCGTCACCCTCGCGTATCAGCCAAGTTTGGTCGAAGCCTGCTCTCAAGTCACCAGCTATGTCTTTCAAATCACTGACTTTTTCTAAATTTTTCTCTTGAGCAAACTCTTCAGTTACCATAAAAGCATATGTATTCTCAAATCCCATCGTGTCATAGTACTTTTGGTCGAATTCATTTGCAAATCGTTCTTGTAGGTACTCCATCGTTTCATCTGCATCATAAGAAGCACTCTCTCCAAATATAGCAACGATATCTGTACCTGTATATGCCGGTACAAGCACATCAGCATCACCATTTAATAGCGCATGATGACCTACAACTGCTGTACCTAAGTTACTAATTAGCTCAACATTATAATCTGTCTCTTCTTCAATTAATTGTTGAACCATCGAAGATAATATTTGGCTTTCAGTTGTACCTAATCCTGCAATTTTTATCGTTTCGGTACCGAATCCACCACCAAGGCCTGGTAATGCACATCCAGCAAGAAGGAATATTGAAGCGATTAATGTTATTATTTTATTTGTTTTATTCTTAATCATGTTCATCCTCCTATTTCGCTGCAGTGACATCAGGCGTAAAGTATATCTCTACTTTACCTAATAGATAATCTGCTAAAAGTGCCATAATTGTCACAGGGATTGTTCCGGCAAAGATTAAATCTGATTGATACAGAGAAATACCACTTAAGATAAAGTCCCCTAAACCACCTGCACCAATATAAGATGCTAAAGATGTCCAAGCAATAACATATACGGCTGATAAGCGAATACCAGCCATTATCACAGGCATTGCTAAGGGTAACTCAACCTTCATAATTGATTGAAAAGCAGTCATTCCCATTCCTTTAGCCGCATCTTTTGCAGTGGGGCTCACATCGTTCATTCCGATATACGTATTACGTAATATAGGTAGTAAAGAATAGATAAACAATGCGATAATCGCTGGAAAACGCCCAATCCCAATTAGTGGAATCATTAACGCTAGCAAGGCTAGTGTTGGTACCGTTTGGAAGATACTTGCAATCCCAATAACAAAGTCAGCTGCTTTAGGTGTTCGAGTTAATACAACTCCTAGTGGTACAGCAACTATAATTCCCAATAACAAGGAAATAAATGATATAGATAAATGTTCAAAAATTAGAGTAACTAATTGACTCCCATTTTCTTGAAGAAATGTCATCATAGAACATACCCACCATCTTTTTCACTGGCAGCTGGTGGTATAACAATGCCATCTCCTTCGATGTCATCCACATGTTCTACTGAATTCTCAGGTGAAACATCTTCTAATGTTTCATATTCTCCCCAAATCGCATCATAGATGATGTTTACGAATGTAGCACGTGTTACTATCCCTTTTAGATGACCTTCGTCATTCACAATTGGAACATAAGAGTACCCACGTTTTAAGATTAAATCAACCGATTCACGTACTAAAGCATCTTCTCTGAGTGAGAACATATCTGAGCTCATAATATCCGATAAGTTAATTGCTGTATTAAAATGTCTTTGGATCATATGGATATCAACAAAACCTTTTAATACATTATTCTCATCCGTAATTAGAAGCGTATCCACAGATTGCTCTTTCATTAATTCTAAAGCATCCGTAAGTGATTTGTCTTCAATCATCGCCACATGGCGTTTACTCATAATCTCGCCAACTTTAGTTGTATCTTGTTGAGCTTGAATTAAACGGTCTTGCCCAATAAATTGAGCCACAAACTCATTCGCCGGATTACTTAAAATCTCATCCGGAGTCCCAACCTGTACGATTTTCCCTTTACTCATAATGACAATACGTGTCGCTAACTTCAGCGCTTCATCCATATCATGCGTTACAAAGACAAAGGTCTTCCCTAATTCTTCTTGTAATTCTTTAACCATTACTTGCAGTGTATCCCTAGTTAATGGATCAAGCGCACCAAACGGCTCATCCATTAAAATGATATCTTGTTCTGCAGCTAATGCTCTGACGACTCCGATACGTTGTTGTTGACCCCCAGATAGTTCTGAAGGATATCTATCAAGAAACTCCTCTGGTAATTCAGCTAGTTTAATCATGCGTTTGGCTGTGTCATCAAGTTTGACTTGATCCCATTTTAATAATTTTGGTACCATTAAAAGGTTTTCTTTAACTGTCATATGTGGCATTAGACCAATGTTTTGAATAACATACCCAATTTGTCTTCTTAATTTAACTGGGTTCATATCCATAATATTTTTTCCATCGATTAAAATTTCACCATCTGAAGGTTCAATCATACGGTTAATCATTCGCATCGAAGTTGTTTTACCCGATCCTGATGTACCTATGAAACAAATAAACTCTCCATCTTCAATCTTTAAGTTAAAATCATCCACAGCTAATACGTCACTAGCGTAACGTTTTGAAACGTTTTTGAATTCAATCACAATTCTATTCTCCTCCTTGTTTTTCCGCAGTTTTCACAATACCATTATTATAAAAAAATCTCAAGAAATACAGTTTAAATTCGATTGATTTGTCGCGTTTGTCGATGATTCTCATTACATATTAAGTTTATTTTTTTTAGTAAATTTAAACCTATTGACGTTCAAATTCTTTAACCCATTCACGTTCTTGGTCAGTTAATTCAGCTTTCTCTAATAAATCAGGCCGATTATTATAGGTTCTTCTAATTGCTTCCTTTTGTTGCCATAATTCTATATTACTATGATGCCCGCTAAGCAACACATCAGGGACGCTTTTCCCTCTATATTCTCGTGGCCTTGTGTATTGAGGATGTTCTAGTAGTTTTCTTTGATGGGACTCTTCTACAATTGAATGGGCATTTCCAACTACTTCTGGAATGAGACGAACCGTTGAATCTATCATGACCATGGTTGGAAGTTCTCCATTTGTTAAGACATAATCTCCGATGGATACTTCATCTGTAATGTAATCTCGAACTCGGTGATCAAAGCCTTCATAATGGCCACAAATAAATACTAAATGTTCTTCTTGTGACCACTCTTGTGCCAAATCTTGGGTAAAAGGTTTTCCAGCTGGATCCATTAAAATAACACGTGACTTGTCAGTCATCTCCAGTTCCTCTAATGTATCTACAATTGGCTCTACTCTTAATAACATACCTGCTCCACCACCATAAGGATAATCGTCTACATGACCATGCTTATTGACCGGGTTGCGACGGAAGTCGTGTGTCTCAAATGATAAGACACCTTCCTGTTGTGCTTGTTTCATTATCGAGTGTTCCATTGGAGCAAACATCTCAGGAAATAAAGTTAATACATCAATTCTCATCGTCAATTAACCCTTCCATCAATTCAATTACAACGTACCCTTCATCAACATTGACCTCTTTCACAACGTCTCCAATATAAGGAATCAAAGCATCTGGTAATTTGGATTTGTTACGTTTGATTACCCATACGTCATTCGAACCTAAACTTAAGATGTCTTTTATCACACCTAGTTCTTCTTTTTCAATCGTTATTACTTTTAAACCAATAATTTCATGAAAATAAAACTCATGTTCATCCAACTCTTGTTGTTGGTCTTGATTAATGGCTAACCACATCGTTTTAAACTTTTCGACATCATTTATATTATTGAATTCTTCGAAACTTACAATATATGTTCCTTTACTTAACTTAGCATTTTTGACTGTTACTTTTTGAACGGGACGATCATTATCTAATATCGTTAAAACCTCGCCAGCAGCAAATCGTTCTTCGGGAAAATCAGTATCTGCTATAACTTTAATTTCTCCTCGAATGCCAAATGTATTTACAATTCTTCCTATACGAAAATATTCCATAGTTTATTTCCTTTCACACTACATTATATAACTTTGCTCTTAAAGCTACATTACTACTTTTATTATATATAAATTTTCACCAAACAAAAAGTGCTAAGTAGAAACAAATTAATTTGTCTCTACTTAGCACTTAAAATCTTATTCGCTATCACCGTCAGCAATGACAATGCGCGCTCTTTTAGAACCGCGTTGACGAATGCTATAAATGATTGTACGTATTGCTCTCACAACACGCCCTTTTCTGCCAATGACACGTCCGATATCATCCGGATGTAAATTAAGATGATACTCTATAAAATCTTCTGTTTCAACAATATCGACAGAAAACTCTTTAGGATTGTCAATAAGTGGTTCAACAATTGTTTTTATCAAAGCTTCAATATCTGGCATTTTTATCATCCTTTATTGTGATACTAAACTTATCAAACATGCCTTATTTCGCTTGTTTTGACTCGTGGAATTTTTGCATGATTCCTTGAGTAGATAATAAGTTGCGAACAGTGTCAGATGGTTGAGCACCATCACTTAACCATTTTAACGCTAACTCTTCGTTGATTTCTAATTGTTTTGGTTCTTGAACTGGATTATAAGTTCCAATTTGTTCAATAATACGTCCATCACGTGGAGCACGTGCGTCCGCTACTACAATACGGTAGAATGGGCTTCTTTTAGAACCCATACGTTTCATACGAATTTTAACTGCCATGTAAGTCACCTCCATTAATTAATCTCACAGTTAAGTATATTATCAGATAACATCCCTCCTGTAAAGTGTTTTTCCTTTACAGGGTGAAGTTTTTTGAAATATTTTATATAAATGCTTCTATAATACGGTTTAACATTTCAAAAAATAGAAAAAGTTCACTATTTCCAAGTGAACTTTAGCTTTATTTAGAGATTAACGGCGTTTTTTCTTCATTTTTTTCAAGCGACGTTGCAATTCTTTTTCTTTTTGTTGTTTTTCTTTTTGTTCTGGTGACATAAAGTCTGAATCATTCATTTGTGGCATTCCTGGTATATTTGGCATACCTCCACCACCATTTTGCTTCATCTGATTCATCATTTTCTTCATGTTACCCATCTTACCATTCGAAGCTGAACTCATAATTTGACGTGTTTGGTTGAATTGCTTAATTAATTGGTTAACGGCTTGAAGATCTTGTCCAGCACCTGCAGCGATTCTTTTACGACGACTTTGTGAGATGATATCTGGGTTTGTACGCTCTTGAGGTGTCATTGACATCACAATTGCTTTGACACGTGCCATATCTTTCTCAGATACATCAAACTCGTCCATACCTGGCAATTTATTCAAACCAGGAATCATCTTGATAATATCTTTGATCGACCCCATTTTATTTACTTGATCCATTTGAGCAATGAAATCATTAAAGTCAAAGGATGCGTCTTTGATTTTGTCAGCCATTTTCTGAGCTTCGTCTTCATCAAAATCTTGTTGCGCTTTCTCAATCAGCGTCATCATATCCCCCATACCTAGGATACGACTCGACATACGGTCTGGATAGAATGGTTCTAAGGCGTCTAATTTCTCACCTTGACCTGTAAATTTAATTGGTTTATCGGTAATTGAACGAATCGATAGTGCCGCTCCACCACGAGTATCACCATCGAGTTTTGTAATGACAACCCCTGTTATATCAAGTGACTCATTGAAAGATTGCGCAACGTTTACCGCATCTTGTCCGGTCATAGCATCAACAGTTAGTAAAATCTCTTGCGGATTTGCGACTGCTTTAATATTACGTAATTCAGCCATTAATTCTTCGTTGACGTGTAAACGACCCGCCGTATCAATGATAACGACTTCGTTCCCTTGTAGTCTTGCTTGGTTTAATGCTGCTTCAGCAATTCTTACTGGATCCGCATCTGTTCCTTCACTATAAACACCAAAACCTAATTGTTGACCAATGGTTTGTAATTGTTCAATCGCTGCTGGACGGTAAACGTCGGCAGCAACTAATAATGGGCGCTTTTTATTTTCTTTTTCAGAAATATATTTAGCTAATTTACCTACCGTTGTCGTCTTACCAGCACCTTGTAAACCAGCCATCATAATAACTGTTGGTGGTTGCGCTGAGAAGTTTAATGGAACGAGTTCCCCACCCATTAAGGCTGTTAATTCTTCATCAACAATTTTTAAAACTTGTTGCGCTGGAGATAATGATTTTAATACATCGGAACCTAATGCTCTTTCATTCACACTCTTAACGAATGTTTTTACTACTTGAAAGTTAACATCGGCCTCAAGTAAAGCAAGTCTTATCTCACGCATCATTTGTTTCAGGTCGGCTTCGGTGATTGTCCCTCCCGAACTAACCTGGCTAATCGCACCTTGTAGGCGCTCTGAAAGTCCTTCAAAAGCCATATTATTACCCCTCTATTTCTTAATCTTCTATTTGAATTAATTTTTCTATGACTGAATGAGCTTCTTTGTATGTTAATAACTCACTCAATGTATTTAATAATTGCATACGTTCTTCACGTTTCTCATTTAAACGGAGTGTTTTTTCATATTCTAGCAAGGATTTCTCTCCACGCTTAATATTATCATGAACGCCTTGACGACTAATATCGAAATGTTCGGCGATTTCACTTAAAGATAAGTCTTCTTCATAATAAAATGACAACATATCTTGTTGTTTCTCTGTCAACAGAGCTTTATAAAATGAGAACAATTGACCAATATAAATCGTTTTTTCTAACGACATTCTATTCACCTATTCTTCAGGATACTCAATATAAATAGCTAATCGATCCGCTAAATCCTTGGGTGTTACATGCTCCAATACTTCAGCAAATTCGTGTACTTCTTCTTTCGTGTATCCTAACCTATTTTGTAAGAAATATTCCCATATTTCGTGTTTTCTCACCATTTCTTGAGCCATTAGATGACCTTTTGGTGTTAATGCACTACCGCGGTAGCGTTCGTTAATTACTAGGCCTTCTTTAGCCAATTTATTAATCATTTCACTCACGGAGGCTGGAGAAACCTCTAATCCCTCAGCGATTGTTTTATTAGAGATGGATTCATCTCCTGCATGTTCATATATAAACTTTACATAGTCCTCGCGACTCTGTGACATTGACATCACCCCAATGATTTTTTTGCCAATCCTAATTTTACCATGTTTTCCCTTTAGCCTCAAATTTATTTAAACTTTTCGGTTGACTTTAGGCGCGCCTAACATTATAATTCAATTAACACTTAGGCACGCCTAAAAATTAGTGTTTGGAGGTTTGAAATGAAAAAATATATTAAATACATCATGACTCTATTTATGGTCATCATTTTGTTATTCACTTATGTAACGCCCATCGGTCATGCTCAAGCAGATAAAGAAAAAATTACAGTCACAACGACTTTTTTAGTTGATATTGTAGAACAACTCGCCCCAGAAACGTTTGAGGTTGTTTCAATTGTCCCTGCTGGTGGTGACCCGCATACGTATACAGCAACGGCTAGAAATTTAAAAGACATTACTGAATCTGACCTCGTGTTATTTCATGGTTTGCATTTTGAGGCACAGATGGCAGAAGTTTTAGATGCACTGCCACATACAAGATCTGTGACAGCGGAGTTTAATAATGACCAGCTAATCTCAATTTCTGAGGATTCTCAAGAAGTCGATCCGCATTATTGGTTCGATATAGATTTATATAAACAATCTGTTCTAACAACTCAACAAGCTTTAGTTGAAATTTACCCTGAGTATAAAAAATTAGTAAATGAAAATACAGAAAGATATATAGAAGAATTAGATGCTTTAAATCAACGGATCCATGAAAAAGTTGCAGAATTACCTGTGGAACAACGCATTCTCGTAACTCCACACGATGCCTTTGCATACTTTGCCCAGGCTTATGACTTCACAGTATATGCTCCTCAAGGAATCAGTACTGAATCTGAAGTCTCTAATGACGCAATCATTAAAACGGTTAAGTTTATTGTCGACAACGATGTGCCAGCCATATTCTTAGATACAACGTCTAACCCGCAAGCAATGGAAAAGCTTCAAGAAGGAGTCAACCAACAGGATGCAGAGGTTGTCGTTGTGGGTGGTGAAGGTCAAGAATTGTTCTCAGACTCTTTAGCTGCAACTGGTCAGTCGAATGATAATTACATTGAGATGTATCAACATAATGTGTCATTAATCGTTGATCATTTAATTCGTTAATTATAATTTAAAAGGAGTGATTCATATGAATTCAATTATTACGATCGAAAACTTATCGGTGAGATATCAACAAACTCTTGCCCTAAACAATATTACATTACAAGTTCCGGAAAATGTTCGCATGGCTATCATCGGCCCGAATGGTGCTGGTAAATCAACTTTTATAAAGGCCATTCTTAATTTAATACCCGCTAAACAACATAAGCTAAGCTTTTTCAATGACCTTACATTGAAACAAGCACGCTCTAAAATCGCTTATGTCCCCCAGACTTCAGAAGTTAACTGGCATTTCCCAACAACTGTCAAAGATGTTGTGACGATGGGAGTGAGCTCAAATCGTTGGGGCTTTCAATCTGTGAGTGAAGAGCAAAAAATTGTTGTTTCTCAAGCACTCGAAGCAATGGAACTCACTGATCTTTCGAATCGTCAAATCAGTCAATTATCTGGAGGTCAAAAACAAAGAGTCTTTATTGCACGTGCCATTGCACAAGACGCTGATTTGTATTTTTTTGATGAGCCGCTTGCTGGTGTCGACATGAAATCTGAAGCCATTATTATGGCGCAATTAAAAGAATTTCAGGACGCAGGAAAGACTAGTTTGACTGTTCACCATGACTTAAATTCAGTGCCTGATAATTTTGATTATGTGTTGTTCCTCAATAAAGAGGTTATCGCAACAGGTCCAACGGTAGATGTATTTACGCGAGAAAATATTGATAAAGCTTATTTAAATCAGTCTCAGCAAAATAATGTTGAACCGAGTTCAAATCAAGCGGGCTTACATATTCTAGGAGCTGATCAACATGTTTGATATCTCTTTTGATTATTTCTTCTGGGTTGTCGCACTTGGAACCATGGCACTCGGCTTCGCATCAGGTATTATCGGTACTACGATTGTCTTAGAAGGCCA
Source organism: Ruoffia sp. FAM 26254 (assembly GCF_045528545.1). Taxonomy (NCBI): domain Bacteria; kingdom Bacillati; phylum Bacillota; class Bacilli; order Lactobacillales; family Aerococcaceae; genus Ruoffia; species Ruoffia sp. FAM 26254. Next base: position 16,724 of record NZ_JBGQQY010000022.1, on the reverse strand, counting down.
AAGTCAATTGGGTGATGCGATTGGGCATTCAGTATACCCTGGAGTAATTATTGCTTTTATGTTATTTCAAACGAGAAATTCTCTCGTGTTACTGTTAGGTGCCATTGTTGTTGGTTATATAGCCTATGTTCTAATTAACTGGATTCACAAATATAGCCATTTTGCTTATGAAAGTGTCCTGGCACTTGTACTTTCGTCCTTTTTCAGCTTAGGTTTAATGCTTTACCGAATTGTACAAACGAATCCCAAATTCCAATCAGTGAATTTCTCTGGTTTGAATAATTATATTATGGGACAAGCCGCTTTTTTAACGCAATTTGATGTGAATGTTATTTTGATTGTTGCTGTTATCATCGCCCTTATATTTTGGCTTTATTATCCAAAGATTAAAATATATTTGTTCGATAAAACTTTTGCTGAAACCATTGCCATTAATACGAAATTTATCAATTATATCTTATTAACGTTAAGTTTATTAGCCATTGTCATTGGTTTACAAGCTGTTGGGACAAAGTTAATTAGTAGCATGTTAGTCGCTCCCGTCGTTGGGGCAATGCAATGGACAAATAACTATCCTAAAACTATCTTTTTATCAGGCTTTTTTGGCTTATTTGCTGGTTTTATGGGGACTTTACTTAGTACAAATATTTCTGATTTGGCGACAGGACCAACCATTGTAGTTGTATTGTCAGGTATCGCTTTAGTATCTGTCTTCATCGGGCCTAAAGGCTTGCTAGGCTCTTATGTTTTACGTAAAAGAGGTGTAGTGTCATGATGATTCAAATTTTATTAATTTTAATTGTTGTTGCTTTAGCTTGTAGTCTATTGGGTTCTCTATTGTTGATGCGTTCGAGTTTAATGGTAGCCGACGCCATATCACATACAATTTTATTAGGGATTGTGATTGCATTTTACTTTACGGAAGATTTGTCTTCGCCCTATTTAATTATCGGTGCAACCTTGTTCGGTGTCATTACTGTTATCTTAATTGACTTATTGACAAAGACCGGTCGAATGCAAAACGACGCAGCGATTGGTTTGGTGTTCCCCTTACTATTCTCAATTGCCGTTATTATCATCTCCAAATATTATACAAATGTGCATTTAGACATTGATATGGTCCTTTTAGGTCAAGTCGAACTGGCACCATTACGCCAAGTTGAAATATTCTCAATTCAAATGCCACAGGCATTCTTTATTGGTTTGATTATTTTATTCATTAATTTGGCTTTTATCTTTATTTTCTATAATCCATTGAAGATTCGTTTGTTTGATGAAACCTTTGCTCGAACTATTGGAATTAATGTTGCTGCACTCGACTTAGTATTGATGACTTTAGTTTCGCTGACGGCAGTCACTTCCTTTGAAAGTGTTGGGTCTATTCTAGTCATTGCCTTAATGGCAGCGCCTGGGATGACCGCTAGATGTTTTACGAATAAATTTAGCACTTTATTAATCGGTTCAGCTTTTATTGCTATACTTAATTCCGTTCTTGGTTATTATATTGGGATTTATCTCGATACTTCGATATCAAGCATGGTTGCTGTCACAGGTTTTGTAGTCTTTTTACTCGTGTTTTTAGGAACAAATATTATTCTTCCTAAACTCAGACAGCAGAAATTGGCACTTAAATAACTATATAATAGAAAACAAAAATATCCGTGAAGTCGATTTTTGACCTCACGGATATTTTATTAAGCTTGCTTATCTTCAATCACATCACGAACTAAATTATACATATATTGCTCAGGATCAAATTGTTGTAAGTCAGTGGCTTGCTCACCTAATCCAATATATTTAACCGGTATATCTAAATCATAACGAATCGAAAGAACAACCCCACCTTTTGCCGTTCCATCTAATTTCGTTAAAACTAAGCCGGTAATTTCGGTTGCTTCATTAAATTGTTTCGCTTGAATGAGTGCATTTTGACCTGTCGTCGCATCCAAGACTAAGAACACTTCTTGAACACCATTTGGATTCTCGCGTTCAATTATTCGTTTCATTTTTGCTAATTCTTCCATTAAGTTCGCTTTAGTTTGTAATCTTCCGGCAGTATCTACGAGTAAGTAATCGTAATTTTCTTCGTTCGCTCGTTTCACTGCATCAAAAACGACTGAAGCTGGATCGCTATTGGCTTTTCCAGTTACAACTGGAATATCTAATCGCTCTCCCCAAACATTTAACTGTTCAATGGCACCTGCACGGAAAGTATCTCCTGCGGCCATAATAACTTTTTTGCCTTCTTGTTTTAAGTTATAACCAATTTTACCTACAGAAGTTGTCTTACCAACGCCGTTTACCCCTACAAATAGAATAACGGTTGGTCCATCAGGGTTTTCTTTAATTGCGACCGTTCCTGTTTCATTCTTCTCATAAATGTTCACCATCTGTTCTAAAACTACACGTTTAACATCCTCAGGACGACTGACATTCTCTTCTTCAATCGCATCGCGGATAGCATCCGTTAAGGCAATTGTCATATTGAAACCAACATCTGCACCAATAAAGGCCTCTTCTAAATCTTCATAGAAATCCTCATCAATTTCTCTGAAACTTGTAAACAAGTCCGCAATTTTTTCGGAAAAGTTTTTACGTGTCTTTTCCATACCCTTGTCATACTTATCAAAAACAATCTCGGTGTCTTTTTCTTTCAGTTCTTCTTTAACAACCTGGTCTTCACCGGTAAAAGCACGTTTTATACGATCAAAAATACCCATAATCTCACTCCTTATTTGCTTATATTATAACACTTCTATTGCTTAATAAAATGATGGATTGCTTTCGCAACACCGTCATTATCATTTGTATCTGTGATATATGAAGCACTGTCTTTTATCTCTTGAACAGCATTGCCCATCGCTACCCCGTAACCAGCCATATCAATCATCGTCTGATCATTATTTTGGTCACCAATGGTCATCATTTCTTCCGGTTTGATATTTAATTGTTTACCTAATTTCTTTAACGCATTCCCTTTATTAACATTGATCTTACCAATTTCTAATTGATAAGGATGTGATAAGACAGTTTGATATTCTTCCAATAAGTCTTTATTGATTTTAGGTAGTTGCTCATTTAAGTAATCTTCAACTGTACAAATAACAAACTTGTTAAATGTATGATCTGCTTCAAAGTCATGATATCTAACAGTTTTTCTTGGTGCTGGCGTTGTATAAGCTGACTCTTTCCCATCTGGATATTCAATTGGATCATACACCCATTCAGAATCAATGGGATTTAATGGTAAATTTAAACGTTCCGTTTCTTCATACCAACGCTCTAAATCGCTCGTTTCAACAACATCATTAACGACAACTTCTCCAGTGTTCGCTTTAATCACTTGGCTTCCGTTAAATACGACTAAATACTCATCGTCGCCATCGAAACCAATATTCTCGGCAAAGTCTTTCATCGCTAAGTATGGTCTCCCTGTACATAAAACGACTTTAATATCTTTTGACTGGGCGTAATGTATAGCATTGATGTTCTCTTCTGATAAAGATTTATCTGTTCTAAGTAACGTTCCATCTAAATCTATGGCAATTAATTTTATCATTGATAACTCCTTTATTCTGATAAAGCTTCTTCCGCTTCACTTAATTTAACTGAGGCTAATTTCGAAATACCTGATCGTTCCATCGTAACACCGTATAGCCGGTCCGCACTCTCCATCGTTCCTTTTCTATGTGTAATGACGATGAATTGAGTTTGTTCTCTAAATTCTTTAATATATTCTCCGTAGCGGTACACGTTCGCATCATCTAAAGCTGCCTCTACCTCATCCAATATAACAAATGGTACAGGTTTTACTTCCAGAATAGCGAATAACAAGGCTATGGCTGTTAGCGCACGTTCCCCACCAGATAATAAGGCCAGATTTTGTTTCTTCTTACCGGGTGGTTGTGCAACGATGTCTACACCTGTTGTTAGGACATCTTTGGGGTTCGTCAACTCGAGTGAGGCTTCACCTCCACCAAATAATCTTCGGAAAGTTTGTTGGAATTTCTCATTAATGAGTTTGAATGTTGCGCTAAATCGTCGAGTAACCTCAACATCCATCTCATCCATTGTATCTTTCAGTTGACCCATAGCTGTTAATAAATCTTCTTCTTGTTCCACTAATAACTCATAACGTTCATTTAACTCATCATAGTCTTCAATTGCTTGAAGATTAATCGGTCCTAATTTATTGATGAACTGACGTAATTCCTTAACTACTTTATTGATTTCAGCTGTTGATTCAATCGGTTTAGCAATTTTCTTTGCCATCTCGAAGGTCAATTGATATTCTTGATTTAAATGATTCAAATGATTATCAATTAAGGCTTGATTTTTTTCAATCTGGGCTTGTAGTTTTGCTTGTGTTTGGAAACTACGTTGACTCTTTGCTTGAGATTTATTGAGTAAACTTTCTTTTTCATTAATCGTTTCACTTAAATCTTGGCGATTTTGACGGTCGGCTTGAATTTGTTTTTGTAGACTTTCGCTTTCTTTTTCTAATTTAGCAATGTCGTCTAAAGTTTCCTCCAGTTTTTCTTGGAGCTCTTCAATCGACGACAGTCCAAATGTCTTACTCGACTCATAATTTGTAATCCAATTATTAACTACCTCATATTGATTCTTTAAATCTGATAAAGTTTGTTTTAATTGTTTAATCTCAACGTCCATAACCGCTTTTTTCGTTGATTTGTCCTGTCTAAATTCTTCTAACTCAGCTAATTTCTTCTGACGGGCGTCTTCATCTAGGTTATGTTGTTCTAATATCCGATTTAATTCTTCAATCGAAGATTTTGCTTTCACAAGATTTTGTTCCGCTTGTTCGATTGTGATTCTCGCTTCATCAAGTTCTTCGTCGAATTCACGTATTGAATCTTTTAAAATAATCATTTGATTATTAGCTTGTTTATATGCTTGTTTAGCGTTTTGACTCGATTGGAATAAACGTTGGTAGATACCTTCTGTTTGATTTACTTGTTGACGTTGTTCTTTCAATTGTTGTTCATTGTTCGCTAACTCTTTTGAAACTTTTTCCCAATCTAGTTCAATATTTTTAAGTTGTTCTCGATGTTTCTCATAGGCTTCGCTTGCTTGTTTAATTTCATTTTGGCGCGATAGCATCGATTGTTGTCTTTGCTTTTGTTGCCCCCCGGTGAGTGATCCACCTGGCATTAACACGTCACCTTCGAGTGTTACGATCTTTACTGAATGCCCTAAAGCTCTCGCAATACTTTGCGCATCTACTAAAGTTTGAGCAACAATGGTATTTCCTAATAAGTTCTGGACAATATTCTCGTTTTTCGCATCATAACTGACTAATTCTGAAGCAACGGCGATAAAACCTTGCATTTCTTGCGCTTGAAAAAGTTTAAAACTTTGAATTTGACGTGGCTTAATGTTTGGTCGTGGTAAGAAAGTTGCTCGTCCTGCTCTTTGTTGCTTTAAGTAATTCACTGCTTCACGTGCCGCTTGGTCATTTGCTACAACGATGTGTTGCATCGATCCACCTAAAGCTGTATCGATTGCTAATTGATACGTTTCTTTTACATTTAATAAATCCGCAACCGTTCCCTCGATACCATTTAAGCGTTGCGCTTGTTGCATAACCGCACGCACGCCAGCATAGTAGCCCGTATAATTATCATGCATTTGTTTCAGTGAATTTAAACGGGTTTCAATGGTTTGAGTTTGTCTTTCTTGGTTAAAGAGCAATTGTCTTAACTCATCTCGTTGATTTGAGAGTTTTTCATTATTCTCTGTTAATTCTTGTAACAAAGTTCTTTGTTCACTCTGGCTACCCGTGAATGCCTCAAGTTCTTCTTCAGCTTCTTTGGCTTCCATTTCAAGCTTTTTAAGTTCTTTACTAGTACTGTTCATTTTCTCAACAGCTTGGTCTTTACGTGCTCTTTGTCTTTCTAAGACTGTTTTCTGCTGTTGAATTTCATTGTTTGACTTGGCTTCTAATTGATAATACTCCAACATTTCATTACGTAATTCGTCTTGTTGATTCGCATTCAATCCTTGAGATATTTGGATATCTTTATTGACTGCTTTTAGGTCTGTCATTAGTGCTTTCAAATCTGTCTCAAAGGTTTGTAATTGCTTTGTATATTCCGTGATGTCTTGGTCAAGTCTTGTCTTTTCAGCCACTTGTTCTTCATAAATATTAGCTTTATCTGCTTGTTCTGTTTCACTATATTGAATATCTTTTTCAATCATCTGTTGTTGCGCTTTTAATTTTTCAATTTGAGACGTTAATTTTTGATATGTATCCGAATTTTGATCAATTGCATTGATTAATAGATTTTGTTTGTTTTTAGATGCATCGATTTCGGTACTTAGTGTATCATTTTGCGTGATTAAATTATTTATGGTTATATCGATATTCTTTAATTGTTCCTCAAGTTCTTCCCACCCTGTTTGATAATCTTCGATTTGTTGGGTGTATAGAGAAACTTCTAGCTCTTTTAATTCTTCTTTCTTACTCGTATAAAGAAGCGCCGTCTCTCTTTGTTTTCTTAAAGGATTCAATTGTAATTCGAGTTCATGAATAATGTCTTTAACCCGGCTTAAGTTATCACTCGATTTATCTAAGCGTCTCTCAGCTTCAGTCTTACGGTATTGGTACTTTTGAACACCTGCAGCTTCTTCAAATATCGTCCGTCGTTCTTCAGGCTTACTTAAAAATATTTGCTCAACTTGTCCTTGGGAAATAATTGAAAAACTGTTCTTTCCTAACCCTGAATCTAAAAGTAAATCTACGATATCCCTTAATCTAACTTGTTCATTGTTTATTAAGTATTGACTATCACCATTTCGATTATAACTGCGAGTAATACTTATTTCACTAAAATCATAATCCAAATATCGATCCTCGTTGTTTAAAACTAAAGTCACTTTTGCAATATTCACTGGCTTACGCGCTTGTGTTCCATTAAAGATAACATCTTCCATTCGATTCCCACGTAAACTTTTAGCTGATTGCTCGCCTAATACCCATCTAATCGCTTCCGAAAGATTGCTTTTACCACTTCCGTTAGGACCTACGACAGCGGTCATTCCTTCATTAAATTCAATAACTGTTTTGTCAGCGAAGGACTTAAAGCCTGTCATCTCTACTCTACTAAGATACATTATGAAACCTCTCCAATTAAATGTTGGTAAGCAATTTTCGCCGCTTGAATTTCAGCTTGTTTTTTACTGTTCCCTTTACCTCGGCTAATTAATTTGTCATCTACAAATAAGCCCATCTCAAATATTTGATTATGATCGGGTCCTTTTTTAGAAATTAAGCGGTATTCAATTAAGACTGTTCCATGTGTTTGAGCTTTTTCTTGGAAAAGTGTCTTGTAATCTAAATTCACTTGTTTAAGAATATCTTGGTGATTTAATAACAATTGCTTGTTTAAAAAGTTAGTTACAACGTCTATACCTTGTTCCAAATATGTTGCACCTAGAAAGGCCTCAAAACAATCCGCTAAGATTGAATCTCGATGATTACCACCACTTGCAGACTCGCCTTTACCAAGTTGAATGTACTCATGAAAGTCGTTTTTTCTTGCTAACAGGGCTAAACTTGGTTCACGAACTAATTGCGCACGAGTACGAGACAAAGTTCCCTCAGGTTCTTCTGGATAAAAATTATATAAGTAATCACTCACAATAATTTCTAACACCGCATCGCCAAGAAATTCTAAGCGTTCATTCGATTCTAACAAGTGATGTTTTTGTTCATTGACATAAGATTTATGCATAAAAGCACGTTTAAATAACGCTTCATCTTCTATGTCTATGCCTAATATATTTTCTAAATGTTTTATTAATAAACTCATAGCATCCTCCTATTTACTTTCTTTCTACCAATGTTGGTAGCTCACAATGCAACACTTATTCTATCATGAAAGCTCAATGTATACCATCATAGACGTAAAAAAGAACCTCCGAAGAGGTTCTTTTCAGAAAGGAATTTAATTTATAGGCTTAATAATTATTCAGCAATTGGCTCTTCAGCTAACAGGTAGATATCTGACCATTTTAAGTCTGATCCGATTGCAGTTTCCCAATTACTTACACGGTTATTAACAGCTGTTAAAGAATAACGGAATAATGTTGGGATTACTGGTAATTCTTCCATTGCATACGCTTGCCAGTCATAGAATGCTTGTTGACGGAACTCTTCGTCGAATGATTCATCTGATTCAATCGCTGCTAATAATTCATCGTTCTCTTCAGTTGCCCAACGAGTATAGTTGAATGCAGCTGTACGACCATAAAAGCCAGTTGGGTTTGGATCTCCACCAGTTCCCCAAGCTCCTTGGTAAACATCGATGGCTGGATCATCTGCTTCAAGACGCTCGTAGAATGAGTTGAATTCCATTAATTGTCCATCAACTAATTCAACATTAATTCCAACTTCACCCCATGCTTGGATGTAGTACTGTGCGATTGGTTCTGCTGTTTCTCCACCTGACATTGAAGCGAAACCTAGAGTGAATGCTTCTCCATCTGGATCTTCAACAAAGCCGTCTCCATCGTTATCTACGAAACCAGCATCGGCCAATATTTGAGCTGCTTGCTCAGGATCATAATTATATCCTTCTTGATCTGCATTATGGTAATCGGTAAAGTTAGGTGTGATTAATGTATTCGCATTTTGACGTAAACCATAATAGAAATTAGTTGCGATAGCATCATTATCGATTGCATATGCCATTGCTTGACGTAATGCTTTATTTGTTGTTATACGTTCTGAATCGGTTACTACTTCCCCTGCTTCAGCATCCCAAGTTCCTTGTTTGAATCCAAGATAAGTATAAGCGTTTTCTAAGAATCCTACACTTTGGAAGTTAGTTGCATCTGAATATGTATCATATTGGTCTGATGGTAATGATGCGATATCATAGTTACCAGCTTTTAATTCTGAAACAATTGTTGTTGGGTTAACAACTTCAAGAATAACTTCATCAATGTTAGGACGACCATCAAAGTAATCATCAAAAGCAGAGAATGTTACTGACTCACCTGGTGTAATCGATTCGATTTGGAATGGACCAAATCCAACTGGATTCGTACGAACATATTCACTATCTTCTAATTCAGCTACTGGTACTTCACCTAATAAGTGTTCAGGTTCGATATAACTAGAAACACCCCCACCAGCTTGTAATAATGAGTTATTAAAGTTGTGATATGTAACTGTTAAGGTGTAGTCATCCACACGTTCTAATCCTGAAATTTCTTCAGCATCTCCGTTGTGATATTCTTCCATACCTACAACGTTTTGGAAGTCAGTTCCGTAACGGATACCCGTATATTCTGGGTTACCGATAACATAATAAGGGAAGATGACATCATCAATTGTGACTTCTTCACCATCATGCCAAGTTGTTCCTTCTGGAATTGTAATTGTCACTTGTTTGTTTTCTTGATCAAACTCTACATCAGCGAAACCTGAGTTATCAATTGCAAAGTTCTCATCGTATCCATATAAACCAGGGTTAATAAAACCAATAATAGATGAATCTGGTTGTCCTTGATATAACATGTTATTTAAAACACCAGCGAAAGTTGTATCAGATACTAAGGCATAACGTAAAGTTCCACCTTCGATGGGTTCACCTTCGTTTACAGCAGTAGGAGAGAAATCTAAAACATCTCCTTCGCCTTCTTCTTGTGCGTGAACTAGGTTAGCAGCTGGAGCTGCAAATACAGTTGATAAAGTAAGGGCCGTTGTTGCTAGTGCAAATGACTTTTTAAAAGATTTTTTCATAAAACTAACCTCCAATTAGTAATTCTTATTTATATATAATATATTAACCGTTTTAGATTAGATTATCAAGTATATTTTTAATTTTATTTTAATTTTATTAGATAAAAATACATAAATCGCTTCAGGATAATCTTTAAAGGCGTTTTATAATTTTTAAATATTATATTATATTGTTCTTTGAATTTCTCGGTAGCGCTTTATATGGTTTTATAAATAAAAATATTTTTTAAATCTAATAACTTGATGATGATAAATTAATGTTAAAGCTTATTTTATCATTATTATATTCGTATAAAAAAAGCACCCAGCTGGGTGCTTTCAAATACGATGTTAAATTTTTAGCTTATTCAGCAGTTGGTTCTTCAGATAGTAAGTAGATATCTGACCATTTCAAGTCCGAACCAATTTGAGTATCCCATTGGCTTACACGGTTATTAACAGCTGTTAATGTGTAGCGGAATAATGTTGGGATTGTTGGAACTTCTTCAATCATATATTCTTGCCAGTCATAGAATGCTTGTTGACGGAATTCTTCATCAAAGGATTCTTCTGATTCAATGGCTGCTAACAATTCATCATTTTCTTCTGTTGCCCAACGTGTGAAGTTAAATGGTGCAGAACGACCAAATAAACCACTTTGGTTTGGATCTCCACCAACACCGAAAGCAGCTTGAAATACATCGATGGCTGGATCGTCTGCTTCAATACGTTCGTAGAATGAATTAAATTCCATTAATTGTCCATCAACGAGTTCAACGTTAATACCGATTTGTTGCCAAGATTGGATGTAATATTGAGCAATCGGCTCAGCCGTTTCTCCACCGGACATTGAAGCGAAACCTAATGTAAATGGTTCTCCATTAGGGTCTTCAACAAAGCCGTCACCATCGTTATCTACAAAGCCTGCATCAGCAAGTAATTGTTGAGAACGTTCTGGATCAAATGTATATCCCTCTTGTTCAGCATTATGATACTCTGTAAAGTTTGGTGTAATATGTGAATTAGCGTTTTGGCGTAATCCATAATAGAATTGAGTTGCAATTGCGTTATTATCAATCGCATAAGCCATTGCTTGACGTAATGTTTTATTTGATGTGACACGTTCTGGTTCTGGTACAACTTCGCCGTTCTCTTCATCCCATGTCCCTTGTTTGAACCCGATATAAGTAATAGCGTTCTCTAAGAATCCAACAGGAGTAAAGTTCGTTGCATCAGCATATGTTTCATATTGGTCAGCTGGTAATGAAGCAATATCATAGTTTCCAGCTTTTAATTCAGATACGATTGTAGAAGAATTTACTACTTCAATAACCATTTCATCGATGTTAGGACGTCCATCATAATACTCGTCAAATGCAGTTAAAGTTACCGCTTCACCTGGTGTGATCGATTCTACTTTAAATGGTCCGAAACCAACTGGGTTTTTACGAACATATTCGCTATCTTCCAATTCAGCCACTGGTACTTCACCTAGTAGATGTTCTGGTTCGATATAATTAGAAACACCACCACCAGCTTGAAGCATTGAGTTATTAAATGTATTATACGTTACTGTTAACGTGTAATCATCCACTCGTTCAAGACCTGAAATTTCTTCAGCATCTCCATTGTGGTACTCTTCCATACCAGCAACGTTTTGGAAATCTGATCCGTAACGAATTCCAGTATAATCAGGATTACCAATAACGTAGTATGGGAAGATTACGTCATCAATTGTAATTTCTTCACCATCATGCCATGTATGTCCTTCTGGAATAGTAATCGTTACTTGGCTGTTCTCTGGATCCATTTCGATATCAGCAAATCCTGAATTATCAATAGTGAAGTTCTCATCATATCCATAAAGTCCTGGATTAAAGAAATTAATAATTTCACTATCTGGTTGACCAGTGTATAATAAGTTGTTAAGAACTCCAGAAAATGTACTATCTGATACTAAAGCGTAATTTAAAGTACCACCTTCGATAGGTTCACCTTCATTTTGTACTAAAGTATCAAACTCTAATACCCCATCTTCTCCTTCTTCTTGAGCTGAGACTAACTGCGTCGTAGGCCCAACTAAAGTCGAAGCAAATGTCATAGCTAAAGTTGTTAGCGAAACATATTTTTTAATCGATTTTTTCATTAAAATCCTCCTATAAAATGATTTCCCTAGCATTAGAATAAATAAAAAAAATTATACAGTTTTAATGCAAGCGGTATAGTACATTTTAAATCATTATCGCTTTAATATCTATAGTTTCAGGTTATTCTTATTGGTTTTTAATCATTTTAATTATAATGCAATTTAATAAAACTTTTATAATATAGACTTCATTATTCCTATACACTTTCCATATTTTTTCTATTAAATGAATGGATTTATATATATATAAAAATTTTAATATATAAGTTAAGTTTCATCAAATTTTACACATAACATTAGAAAAAAACTCATAAAAAAAACCGAGCGACGCATCGCTCGGTTCTAAAAAATAGTATTTGTAACTGTTTATCCAAGACGTTGTTTTGAATCAGCCACACGTTGGAATGCTTGTCCCATATAGTTAATACTTAACATTAGTGCTAAGATTACTCCAACAGCGGGAAGCCATACCCATACTTTGTTTTGAATAACATCTGGGTTGTTCGCCGCAGCGATTAAAGTACCTAAACTTGGTGTTTCAGATGGTAAACCGAAGCCTAAGAAAGTTAGACCTGTCTCAATACCGATATTACCTGAAAGACCTAACGTTAAGCTTGTAATGATTAATGAACTTAAGTTCGGCATTAACTCTAGATACATAATTTTCCAATCCGGTGTTCCCATCGTTTTAGAAGCACTTATATAATCTTTAGACGCCTCACTTAAAGCGGATGTACGGAACAATCGAACTCCTCCGGCCCAACCTAATGCTGATAGAATAGCAATCAGTGACCACAAATCGAATCGACGAACAATTGTTACAATGACAATGATTAATACTATTGGCGGTAAAATAATAATGAAGTCGACAATACGCATCATAATATCTTCTACGAATCCACCATAGTAACCAGCAATAATTCCTAAAGCAATACTTATAATTGATGTAATAATAGTTACGGCAAAACCAATAAATATACTATTACGTGTACCGATAATTAAGAGTGAGAGAACATCACGTCCACCCTCTTCAGCTCCAAGAATAAAACCGTTCTCACCTGGTTTAGCATATCGACTAAATAAGTCAACTTTAGTTGCTGCATCATGATCCACAATCATCGCACCAATAAATGCGATTAAAATGATTGTAATGAATACAAATAATGCAACAATGGCTGCCTTATCTTTGACAAATTCTCTTCGAATGACTTCGAATCCCATCGGAGGTAATGCTTCGCCTTCAGCTTGAGCTACCTCTAACGATTGATCTAAAGCTTCTTCATTGATTATTTGGTCTTCTTTGTTATATTGTTTTTCTTCTTTATCCATGAAACATTCCTCCTTTCTAGTTGATTCGGATTCTTGGGTCAACAAATATCATAATAATATCTGATATTAATGTTCCCAATAAAGTCATAATACCGAATAACAGTACAAGTGTCGTCATAACTGTAAAGTCACGTCCAGTGATCGATGTAATAAATAGTTGTCCCATACCTTGGTAAGTAAAGATTTGCTCTGTAATTACTGATCCTGAAATTAATCCAGTTAAAGTATAACCCATACTTTGCGCAATTGGTAACATTGAGTTTCTGAAGATATGACGACTATAAATCTTATTCATCGGTACACCTTTTGAACGAGCTGTACGTACGTAATCTTGAGATTTAGCATCTACAACTCCGGTTCTTAAGTACTGGATGATACCCGTTGTACTTAAAATACCCATTGTAAAGGCAGGAAGAATCATATGATAAATTCTAGATCCAATATATTCTAAAGTCCCAGGTTGAACACCAGAACCTACTGTACCACGAGTTGGGAACCAACCTAATGTATAACCGAATAACCAGATAAATAATAGACCTAATACGAAAGTCGGTACTGAATATGTTACAAAGTTATAAACGTTAACGGTACGATCAAAGAAAGAATTTTGGAATCGACCAGATAATAAACCTAAAGGTAAGGCAATTGCATAAGTAATAATTACAGTTAATAGTGATAGCCATAATGTTGGTCCGATACGTTGGCTAATAATTTGAGCTACTGGCATACGGTGTGCCCAACTACGACCGAAGTCTCCTTGTAATGCGCCGCCCATCCAATCAATATATCTTTCTGGCCATGATTTATTTAAACCTAATTGTGCACGCATTGCTTCAATTTGATCAGCAGAAATAGTTGGATCCACTAACCCAGTCAGTGCATCCCCGGGCATCATTGCACCTAGAACAAATACAATAATACTAAGGATAAACACTTGGGGTATCATGAGAACAACACGTCTTAATATTGTTTTCCACATAGTATTAAGCGCCCCCTTCTAAAGTCGAAGATACTTCTTTTAAAGCAACTGAGTGAGTATCAGAGACTGCTTTTAAATCATATACTCGACCATTTTCACTAAAGTATTTTGATTGGTTTTCTTGATATATCTTTTCAACGCGTAAACGGTTATTCTTATGCTCATCACGATTGTTAGGATCGATTTGAGGAATAGCCGAAAGTAAACGACGCGTATAGATATGTTGAGGATCTTCATAGATATCCTCTTTATTTCCATACTCTGTGAAGCGCCCGCGATACATAATCGCAATTTCATCACACATGTGTTTTACTACACCTAAATCATGTGATATAAATAAATAACTGACGTTATATTCTTCTTGAATTCTCTTCATGAAGTTAAGAACTTGAGCTTGAACTGATAAATCTAGTGCTGATACAGGCTCATCTGCGATAATTAATTTAGGATTAATTGCCACAGCTCTTGCTACACCGATACGCTGTCTTTGTCCACCAGAGAATTGATGCGGATATTTAGTTAAAGCATCCTCTGTTAAACCAACAATATCTAAAAGTTCCATCATACGACGACGTTCTTCATCTGGTGTCATATTCGTAAAGTTACGAATAGGCTCAGCTAAAACGTCAACGATTCTTTTTTTAGGATTAAAACTTGACATAGCGTCTTGGAATATCATCTGAACATTCTGACGATAGTCTGAGCGGCGTTTACGAGCTTCTTTTGAAACATCTTTACCGTTATAGTAAATCTCACCCGAAGTAATCTTTTCTAATCCAACAATAGCTTTACCAATTGTTGATTTACCAGATCCAGATTCCCCGACTAGACCGTAAGTTTTACCTTCTTCGAATGATAAGTCTACACCATCAACTGCATATACATAATCTGTGACTCTGTTAAGGAAGCCACTACGTATTGGATAATGTACTTTTAAATCTTTTATCTCTATTAATCCAGACATTATTCAACCTCCTCAGGGAAGTAGAAGTTTTCACGACAAGTACAACGTACCCAATGACCTTCTGCTACTTCGTGTAATTCAGGATTATGCTCATGTTCCTCTTCATTAATCCAAGGAATTCGGTGAGCAAAACGACATCCTGTTCTTGGTAGATTTGTGATTGACGGAACTACACCTTGAATAACATGTAGTTCTCCTGATTCTTCATCCACTAAATCGTTAGATTGTGGAATTGATCTTAATAATGATCTTGTGTATGGATGTTTAGGATTATTAAATAATTCTTCCACTGTTGCGATTTCCACAAACTCACCTGCGTACATTACAGCTACTCGGTCAGCCGTTTCAGCAACTACTCCTAAATCATGGGTAATTAAGATAATTCCTGACTCTGTTTCTTCTTGAATTTCATTTAATAAATCAAGAATCTGTGCTTGAATCGTAACGTCTAAAGCTGTTGTTGGCTCATCAGCGATGATGATACCTGGTTTACATGCTAAAGCAATGGCAATAATAACACGTTGTCTCATACCACCTGAAAGTTCATGTGGATATTGTTTAGCCATACGTTTTGGATTGGCAATTCCCACTTGATCTAATAATTCGAGGATACGATTATGACGTTCCTTTTTATTTAATTTAGTATGATAATATAATGGCTCTTCAATTTGTGCTTCAATCGTCATTAACGGGTTTAATGAAGCTAATGGATCTTGGAAAATCATTCCAATCTCATCACCACGAATTTTTAGATATTCTTTCTCAGACATGTTTAAAATGTTTTTGCCTTTATAGTTAATTTCTCCTGTTTGTTTTGAATTTTTTGGATCATGAAGACCTACAATCGCAGTTGCGAGTGTACTTTTACCAGAACCAGATTCTCCAACGATTGCTAATTTTTCATTCTTAGATAATGTTAATGACACACCATCTACAGCATTATAGTAATCATCTTTAACACGGAATCCAATTTCTACGTCTTTCATTTCCAATATTTTCTTGTTACTTTCCATAATTTCCCTCCGGTGTCCTTTATAAAAAAATAAAAACCCTACTTATTGAAAAACAAGCAGCGTTGTTTTTTTATATATTGCTAAAGATAGAACTATTTTAATTCATCGATGTATCTTACTGCATCACCTACTGTAGATAATTCTTCTATTCTTTCGTCATCGAACTGGATATTGAATTGATCTTCTAATTCCATAACAAGTTCCACAACGTCTAATGAATCAGCTCCAAGGTCTTCAAATGTCATTTCTGCATTTACTTTATCTTCTTGAACACCGAAACGATCTACAATCATTTCTCTTACAGTATTTAAAGTGTTTTGATTTTCACTCAATTGATACACCTCCGTTCATTATAACAAATTTTCATTCTATAACATGATACAAATAATCATCTCATTTGTCTATCATTTTTTCTAATTGATGAATTGTAAAATTAAGTGCGACAAATAAAGAAACCCATAACAGGTTCGTGTAAAATGTTAGTAATGACAAAAACATAAACACGGAGGTCTGTTATGAGCTACACACATCTTACCATAGAGGAA
>NZ_JBGQQY010000021.1:0-33947 GCF_045528545.1 Ruoffia sp. FAM 26254 | reverse complement strand
TAACCCGAAGCCACCGCGGTTTCCAGCAAGCTGAAGCAGAGCTATGGGAAATGTTTGGAACACTAGCAGAGAGCTGATTCTTTTACAGAAGGAATTCTTTATTTACACAAACTTCTTGACGCTCCCAGTAAGGCTATCATTCCTTAGGCTGATAACAAATCAGTAAGATAATACTATATTAATTTATACAATAATAAAATGAAAGGAGGCAAACTATGGAAGAAAATAACAATCAACCAACGAAACCAACGAGAAAAAGTAATGCAACCTGGGATAAAGTAAAATCCATGTGGCAATATTACCGTGGTTGGAAGTGGTTAATCTTTATTGCCTTAACGTTTGCCTTACTGCTATCAAGTTATTCTGTTCTTATTGCTAAGACAACGAGTGTCGCTACCTTGCAAGAAGGACTTATGTCTCAAACAACTATTTATGCTTACGATGATACAAGTGCTGGAACTTTAATGGCTCAAAAAGGGACCTATGTTCCTTTAGATCAAATCTCGCCCCAGATGCGAGAGACGTTAGTGGCCGTTGAGGATAAACGCTTCTATGAACATAACGGTTTCGATACTATCGGGATCGGACGTGCGTTTGTTAGGTTATTAATCAATCGAGACACGAGTGGCGGTGGTGGGAGTACGATTACCCAACAACTTGTGAAGAATGCCTTCTTAACGCTCGATCAAACCTTCCAACGGAAGATTAAAGAACTCTTTCTATCTATAGAAGTTGAAAAGCATTATACAAAAGACCAGATTTTAGAAATGTATTTAAATAATTCCTACTATGGTAACGGAGTTTGGGGGATTGAAGATGCTTCTCAGAAATACTTTGGTCATCCAGCTTCGCAACTTAACTATAATGAAAGTATGGTCCTAACAGGAACTCTTAAGGGACCTTCAATATTTAACCCGATTGATGATTATGAAGCGGCGATTGAAAGACGGAATGTTGTAGCTCAATTGATGGCTTCAGATAATGTCATCACCCAAGAAGATGCTGATGCCATAATGGCTGAAGGAATATATCTTTATGATAATTACTATGTCGAGGATAGTTACACTTATCCGTATTACTTCGATGGTGTCATTAATGAAGTAGTGGCAGTGACTGATATTCCAGAAGATGATTTATTATCAAAAGGTTATAAAATTTATACGAATTTAAACCCTGCATATCAAAATGCCATAGACAGGTCATATGATAATACATGGATATTCCCAGATGATGGGACAGGAGAACCATTAGTTCAAAGTGCAAGTGTCGTTATTGATCCAAATACGGGTGGGATTATGGCAGTCTACGGCGGCCGAGGGGATTATGTCTATCGCGGCTTTAACCGCGCAACGGACATGTACCGCTTACCAGGATCAACACTTAAACCAATGGCTGTCTATGTACCCGCCCTTGAGAATGGTTACAATATGCATTCAATCGTTCCGGATGTCGTGGAAGGCCATGGTGCGAATGATTATGCGCCAAATAATTATAATAATTATACGGAACCGGGTGGCGAAACTGAATTATACTACGCCTTAGCGCAAAGTAAGAATACAACAGCTGTTCACTTAATGGATGATATTGGAATTAGTGAATCGGTCAGAAAATTAAGACAATTTGGTATTAATGTCCCGCAAGAAAATCAAGATTTATCCTTAGCACTTGGAGTTATTAATCCAGGGCTTTCACCACTACAAATAGCGAATGCTTATTCAGCCTTTGCTAATGAAGGTATTCGTTATGAAAGTAGTTTTATTCGTCGAATTGAAGATGCATCGGGACGAGTGGTCTACAACAATGAATCACCAACAAAACATATGGTAATGACTTCTAATGTCGCTGCAGATATGACAAGCATGATGTTAGATACTTATGGTGGATACGGGACCGGTTATGGATCCGGACCAGATTATGGTATGTTAGCTGGTAAAACCGGAAGCACCGAAGTAGCAGAAGGAAATATGGATACACGTGATCGATGGATGGTTGGTTACACACCAGACTTTGTCGTCGTGTCATGGTCAGGCTTAGACGAAGTAGACGTCGAAGGCCAACCGTCTTTAGATGAACTCATGCCAACTGGTATGGGTGCCTTATTCAATCTTCAGACAACGGCACTAATGAATCAATCACCGCAGACGCCTTTCGATGTCACTTATGCGTCACAAACTCAAGAGTCTACAAACATTGTGGAGAATGCGAATAATTGGCAAGAACAAGCAACGTACTTCTTGAATGATGCGGGTGAGTTTATTACTGAACACGGTGGGAATCTACTCAATGAGATAGGTAGAATTGGTTCTAATGTAGTTGAAGAAGTTTCGGGTTGGATAAATTAGTTTAATTTGTGTGGAAAACTAACTAATGTAACTTTCAAATTAATTCAGATTTATAACCGTTTCTGGTAGTAAAGAGAGTCTAATTTTGCTAATATTAAGATAGAAGTTAAAAAAGGAGAGAGAGTATGACAGAAAATAATAATATTTATGATACTGCGAATCAATTGGAGCGCGACTTAAGAGCATTACCAGCATATAATGATTTAAAAGAATCAGTTGCTGCCATTGAAGCGAACGATGAGAGTCGTGAGTTATTCAAAGAATTCCGCGCGATTTCGCAACAATTACAACAGAAACAAATGCAAGGTGAAGCACCTACAGAAGAAGAGATTGCAAACATTCAAGCAATGTCTGTTAAAGTTCAAGAAGATGAGAACATTAACCGTTTAATGGCTAGTGAGCAACAAGTAAGCCAAACGATTAATGACATCAACCAGATTATTACGAAGCCATTAAATGAAGTTTATCAAAACATGAGCCAGTAATTATTTGCTGAACTTTATTGCCAGCTGGAAGTTTTCGAGACGATCGATGCTTTTGGCTGGTTTTCTTTACGTAAATTTTCTCTCTTATATAAAACTATTCAATGAAAGGAGCAAACAAGATGAAATTATTGCACGTCAGCGATTTACACTTAGATAGTCCTTTTGCAGGGCTAGGTAATGATTCGCCTCAATTACAAAAAGAGTTAATCAATGCCCCGTTTAAAGCGTTTGAGCGCTGTGTAAGTATTGCGATTAATGAAGACGTTGATGTCATGCTAATTTCAGGTGATGTGTATAACAGCGAGCGGCAATCAATCGTCGCTCAGCATTTTTTTATGAAACAAATGGAACGCTTAGATAAAGTGGACATTCCCGTTGTACTTATACATGGTAATCATGATTATATTCGTCCAGATAAAGCACGTGTGATCTATCCCAACAATGTGCATGCTCTAGATTCCCGACAAGTATCAAGTTATGAATTCAATCTAGAGGATGGACGTTTAGTTCAAATTCATGGTTTCAGTTATACAACGAAATGGATTCACGAACGCGTGGTTAATGATTATCCAATGAATAACAACCCAGAAGCTTTCAATATTGGGCTGTTACATGGAGCTTTAGAAGGAATTGAATCAGATTCAGGAAATTATGCTCCTTTTAATATCGAGGAACTACTCTCAAAAAGCTATGATTATTGGGCTTTAGGACATATTCATAAATCTGAAGTGATGAACCAAGAACCATTGATTCAATATGCTGGGACAATCCAAGGACGTCATATTAATGAAACTGGCGATAAAGGGTGCTATATCGTTGAATTAGAGAAGGGTCAAAAAACGATAAATACGTTTTACTCTCTTGCTTCAATTGTTTGGGAAAATGCTAAATTAGAGTGCGAATCTGATTGGCAAGCGAATGATATTATTGAAGAATTACAACAAATCAGGGCTAATTTCCAAGATGAAGCGAACGCAAATCAACAAACTTACTTTATTCATGTGGAGTTAACTCAAGCCCAAAGACTTGAACCTCAACTCCTTGAACAAATTCAAGATGGCGAATTTTTCCAAGTCTTAGACCAAGATTATCAGGAAAGTCCATTTGTACTCATTCATCGAATGACACCCAAATTAAATGTATCTTTAGACGTCTTTCATTTTGATCCAGGTTTGGAGGAAAGTTTTAATAAAGTGGTGGAAGAATTAGAAGGGGGCGACCGCTTTAAGACAGTCGTATCTGATTTGCATCAACATCCACTAATTAAACGTCACTTTAACTTAGAACATGATGAATCCTTACAGGAAGATATGATTTATTCTGCTCGACAATTAATAGCACAAATGATCGGGCTAGATAAAGAGACGGAGGATGAGACTCATGAGAATTAAAACATTAGATATCTATGGATATGGACGTTGGATTAACCAAAAGTTTGATATTAACGATGACATTCAATTGTTCTATGGCCGTAATGAGTCAGGTAAATCAACTTTACAATCATTTATTCGTTCGATTCTCTTCGGTTTTCCAAGTCGACGTAAAAAAGTAAACCAGCCTAATCGTTATGAACCTAAGAATAGTGACGTATACGGTGGACGCATTCTGTTAACAGAAACAGTCTATGGTGATGTTTGGATCGAAAGAACGGATAAAGAATTGAAACTTTATACAGATTCAGGCGAAGAATTAGCTGTATCTAAACTGAATGAAATATTAGGTGGCTTAGACGAGTCATTATTTGATAACTTTTATGCCTTTAACTTAGCGAATTTACAAGAATTAGCGAATGTAGGCGCAGACCAGTTAAATGATTATTTTCTAAGTATCGGAACCCTTGGAAGCGATAAATTCTTAAGCATCTCTAAGGATCTTGAGAAACAAACGGATGAATTATTCAAACCTAGGGGTGTTAAACCTGAACTAAACCGTCTGCTTAATGATTATGATCATCTTTCTGAACAAGCGAATGAAGCTAAAAGAAACACGGGACGCTACAATGATTTAACTAGACGTCGGGACCAAATTGATGTTGTCATCAAAGAAACAAATCAACAACTCAATCAAGTTGAACAAGACATACGAGAAAAAGATAAACTCATCTCGCGTTATGACACTTACTTGAAACTCAAAGCGACAGAGAAAGCCTTACAGGGACTTGTATTTACGACTATTCCTGAGAACGCGCCAAAGAAATTGAAAGATGATGTGGACTCCATCCAAAACTTGGAGGAAGAGAATACAGCCTTAACAGAACGTATCTCTCACATTCAAAACGATTTAGGCCAGCTAACACGATTTAATTGGGCGAATAATCATGAACAAGACCGTAAGAAATGGTTATCTCATACAGAGCAAATTAAAGAAGTTCAAACCAAATTTGAGCAAATGAATCAGCGTATTCACGAAACAAACGAATCTATGACTCAATTAGCGGTAAAAGGACAATTCTATCCAGAAAAGATTGAGAACAGCCAAGCTTATGAAGAAAAAGTTGAAAAAGGCTTAATCATCCAAACAAAATTAATCGACAGCAATTCTGAAATTGAAACCATTCGAATTCAACGTAAGATGCTTTTAGAACAGAGAAAAAATTTGCAAAATAAAAGCGCAAACTTGCGTCAAGGTGTGGCGAAGATTGAGAATCAGCGTGTAAATGAAGAAGAAATTCTAATTCAAAATACGCGATTATCAGAGTACTTTATAGGTTTAACACTGTTAGTTGTTGGGCTCATTGTCGTATTCTTCAATTTAGTTAATGAAGCAAGTATGGCGAATATAATATTCTGGTTAGGTGTGTTTATGACCATTATCGGAATTGCGTCAATGTCTTATGTGTTTATAAAACACCGTAACTTAATGAATGAGTTTAATAATAGTCCAGTCCTCGATCGAGCGAACCAGTTGAAAGAAGAAGAGAAACAAGTGAGTGAGCAAAGTCGTGAACTCGGTACAGAAATCAATGAAAAAGAAGATACAATTAATGAATTAGAAGAAGCAAAAGCTGAAATTGTAAAAGATCAAAATCATTGGTTAACTGAGATTGGTTTTTATCCAACAGCTGATCCAGAGTGGATTCTAAAGACAAATCCAGTGAAAACCTACTTCTCTGAGATGGAAAAACGCGAGACTTATGAGGCTGAATTGGCCAAATTAGCATCGCAAATTGAAGATTGGAAAGATGCAATCTCGCCACTTCTAGAACGATTCCCAGCCAAGGATGTAACTACGCGCGTGTTAATTCGTCACGTGGAAGAAGTTGAAGCGTCATTAATTCAAGCTCAACAAAGAGGGAATAGCTTGAAGGAGCGTTTAGTTGAGGCTAGAGAACGCATTGAGAAAAACAAAGGCAAAATTGACGCACGACAAGTTGAGATTCAAGACATCTATAATAAAACGGATGTTACAAATCGCTTAGAATTTGAACAACGAGTGTCAATTAACCAAGAAATTGAAGACTTAACGAATAAAAAAGAACTTTATAAAGAACAAATTACTGGCTACGAAGATGATTTAGCTTCGATTGAAAGTAAACAAAGTCTTAACGAGTCATTCCATGAATCAGAACGTGAGCATTCAATTCTGAAAGGGAAGTTAGATCCGAATATTCGTGAGAGAGCGAATCTCGTCGTGGAGATTCAACAACTTGAGCAAGACGGTACTTTCCAAGAATTATCACAACAACTTGAGAATAAAAAGACAGAAATTCTTGAAGTGATTCATGAATGGGGAACTAAACGTTTGGCAATGGATATGATTAATCAAACACTTCGTAAAGGTTTGGATAATCCAGTCAATGAAATGAATGATATTGCTGATCATATCTTTAATATCTTAAGTTTCAGTCGCTATACACAAATTAAGATGAATAAGAAAGATATTAAAGTAAAACAATTTAGTGACGTCTTATTCTCACCACACGAATTATCACAAGGTACTTTGGAGCAATTATATGTTGCCTTAAGATTAGCCTTTGTCATTAGTGCTCAGAGAATGATTAAGATGCCAATCATCATTGACGATGCCTTTGTAAACTTTGATGAATTCCGTAAAACTAGCATGTATAAAGTGCTGCAAGATATTAGTGAAGACATACAAGTGCTATTCTTTACTTTTGACCAGCAAGCTAATGAAACATTCCATCCGAAATTTATTATTAATCTAGAGGAAATTAACTCAATTGATTTACCTAATGAGAACACTCAAGATTATAAAGAAGCTTTGGATGAATCGTTAGAAGCAGCAAAGGAAGAAAAATCTGAATAACAGGTTGAATAAGATCAGTCCATATCTGAGTCTTTAAATAATAATGACTTCACTATTATTTAAGGGCTCGGATATTTTTTTATCCGTATAATATGATAGAATAAAAGAGTGATTATTATGTATATCTGTTTAACATAACTAGATGTTTTATATATACAAGGAGGTATATTGTGGCACAATTATTTGAAATTAAAAACGGAGAACAATTCGGTATTTTTGTTCTAATTAAAGCAGCGGATATTCGTACAGCGCGTAATGGGAAACCATTCATAGCCTTTCGATTCCAAGACCGTTCAGGTTCGATGGACGGTATGTTCTGGTCAGCAACTGAAGAAGAAGTGAACTTATACCAAGCAGGTAAAGTTGTTTTTCTGAGAGGTAAGAGAGATACATATCAAGGAACACCGCAAGTAAAGATTGAATCCATGCGCCTAGCAGAAGCGGGTGAGCCGGATGATCCAACGCTTTATGTTGAGAAAGTGAAAGTTAAACGTGAAGACTTGGAAGCAGAACTTGATGATGCGTTATTACTTATAACTGAACCAAACATTGCACGTGTCGTTCGTAAAATCATTCACCAAACGCAGGAAGACTTCTTTGTCCATCCAGCAGCCAAACGATTACACCATGCCATGGCAGGTGGACTAAGCTTCCATACATTATCAATGGTTAAAATCGCACGTAATTTATTATCGATTTATCCACAACTGAATCCAAGTTTATTAATTGGAGGAATCATCCTTCATGATATTGGTAAAACTGTTGAATTAAGTGGAGCCATCTCAACAGAGTATACCCTTAAAGGGAAGATGATGGGACACATCGTCATTATCTCAGAGATGATTGACCGTGCGTGTGCTGAAATTGGCGTTGATCCTGAGAACGAGTCAATCTTATTACTGAAACATGTGGTATTAGCTCACCATGGTAAAATGGAATTTGGTAGTCCTGTCTTACCACAATTACTAGAAGCAGAGTTAATTCACTATATTGACGATATGGACGCTAAAATCAACATGATTACTGAAGTCCTAGATAAGACTGAGCCAGGCGAATTTACATCACAAATCTTTGCACTAGACCGCCGTCAAATCTATAAACCTAAATTCCAAAAATAATCTAAAGAGAAAAGAGAGATAATATGGATTCACATAAAGACGCACATGCACATGAACATGGCCATGATCACAATCACGACCACGATCATGACCACCATCATCACTCTGAATTAGATCATTTAACACATAATCATGGTATAGACATTGTATTACAAGGTGAGTTAAATGCTAATATTGAGCGAGTTTGGGAAGTGTTAACATCGAATGAATACGTCAAACAATGGTTCCCTGAACTTGAATTTGAATCACTCAAAGCTGGCGGAAACTTGATGTTTAATTCAGGCGACATGCATATAAATATGATGATTTATGACGTTGAAGTGCCGTCTCACTTGTCATTTGAATGGGGAGAAGGAAACATTGTAACCTTTGACCTTGTTAGCAATGACGACTTAACGACGCAACTGAATTATACTCAATGGATTCATCATATTGATGAAGAGCATAGTCCGAAAGACGTGACGGGTTGGTTAATTTGTATGCAAAAAATTGCTGCGATCATTGATAACAAACCTATTCCAGATACAATGGAGTTATACAATGTGTATTACGATGAAGTAGAACAGTTGATAAAAAAACAAACGGCGGCTGAGTTTGAATAGAGATTATTTAAGAAGTGTTGTAGCTATTGCACAACACTTCTTTCTGTGACTATATTTATGAACAACTTGTGTAGAGGAAATTTAAAGTTCTATGATATACTAAGATTAGTTTCGCTTAAACACAGCGTAAGTTAAATGAGAACGGAGAATCATGATGGAAAAGTCAAATTCGCAAAGTTTATACCAAGCATTATGGAATTCAGCTGATATATTAAGATCAAAAATGGATGCCAATGAATACAAATCATACTTATTGGGGCTTGTCTTTTATAAGTATTTATCTGATAGAATGTTAGTACATTCTACAGAGTTACTAGAAGAAGAGTCACATGACTTAGAAAAAGCTCAGTTGATCTATGCAATTGCATATAAAGATGCAGATACTCATGAGGATTTAAGAGAAGCTTTGAAAGATGATATTGCCTATGACATTAAACCAGAGCTAACTTTCTCTGCACTTATTGATGAAATTAACAATAATACTTTCCAACGAGAGCATTTACAACAAGGATTAAGAGACATTGAGCAATCAAATCCTATCTTTGAAGACTTATTTGAAGATATTGATTTAAACTCAAGAAAGCTAGGACCTAATCCTCAGAAACAAAACCAAACAATTTCATTGTTAATGAAAGAACTCGCTGATTTAAATCTTGTTGATTATGACGGAGATGCGCTCGGAGATGCTTATGAGTACCTTATTGGTCAATTCGCTTCAGAATCAGGGAAGAAAGCGGGAGAATTTTATACACCGCAACAAGTAGCTAGATTAATGACACAAATTGTATTAATGGGTAAAGAGGATCAAAAGGGATTCACAATTTATGACCCAACTATGGGATCGGGATCGCTTCTTCTAAACGCACAACGCTATTCCAATGAACCATTAAGCGTTCGTTACTTTGGACAAGAATTAAACACTTCTACCTATAACTTAGCACGTATGAATATGTTTCTTCATAGAGTGCCTATTGAGAATCAGAAGTTACGTAATGGTGATACACTTGATGAGGATTGGCCAACAGATGAGCCGACAAACTTCCAAGGTGTATTAATGAACCCTCCATACTCAGCAAAATGGTCAGCATCTAAAGGCTTTTTAGATGACCCAAGATTTTCTTCATTTGGCGTATTACCACCGAAATCTAAGGCTGACTTTGCATTCTTACTACATGGTTATTATCATTTACGTAATGATGGAGTTATGGCAATTGTACTTCCACATGGCGTATTGTTCCGTGGTGCATCTGAAGGGAAGATACGTAAAGCTCTATTAGAAAACGGAGCCATTGACGCGGTGATTGGTTTACCAGCTAATATTTTTGTGAATACAAGTATCCCAACTACAATCATTATTCTAAAGAAAAACAGAGTAAATCGTGATGTAATGTTCATTGATGCATCAAATGAATTCACAAAAGAAAAAAATCAAAACATCTTAACTGAAGAAAACATTGAAAAGATACTTGAAACTTATAAGAAGCGCGAATTTGTAGATAAGTATGCCTATTTAGCACCTTATGATGAGATTGTAGAGAATGACTATAATTTAAATATCCCACGTTATGTAGATACTTTTGAAGAACCAGAACCCATTGATGTGGTTCAATTGAGTAAAGATATTCGCGAAATTGATGCTGAAATTGAGCAAACTGAGAAAGAATTACTTTCAATGATTGATGACTTTCAAGTGACGGATGAAACACGAGATATCATTCAAGCGATGAAAGAGGTGTTTCAATAATGGCTAAGGAAGAAAGAAGACAACCGGAACTTAGATTTAAAGGATTTACAGACGATTGGGAACAGCGTAAATTGGGGGATTTAGGAAAAGTTTCAATGAACAAACGTATATTCAAAGATCAGACCTTTGAATCAGGCGATGTGCCTTTCTATAAAATTGGGACATTTGGGGGAGTGCCAGACGCATATATTTCTCGAGAATTATTTGAAGATTATAAATCCAAATACCCGTATCCTACAAAAGGAGATATACTAATATCTGCATCTGGAAGTATAGGAAGAACCGTCGTATATCAGGGTGGAGATGAATACTTTCAAGATTCTAATATTGTTTGGTTGAATCATGAAGGACGAATAGACAACAAATTTTTGAACCAATTTTATTCGATTGTTAAATGGGAGGGATTAGAAGGAAGTACGATAAAGCGTTTATATAATAAGAATATACTAGAGACCAGTATAAAACTTCCGACTCTTACTGAACAAAAAAATAGGGGGTTTTTTTGATAAATTTGATAAAATTATAGATCTTCATCAGCGTAAGCTTGATAGATTAAAAAACTTAAAAAAGGCTATCCTACAGCTTATGTTCCCTGAAAAAAATCATAGTGCTCCCAAACTAAGATTCAATAATTTCTCAGAAGTATGGGAACAGCGTAAATTGAGTGAAGAAGCAGTGATTACGATGGGACAATCACCTAATGGTAAGAATTATACTGATAATCCAAATGATTACATATTAATTCAAGGAAATGCTGATATGAAAAATGGGAAAGTAGCTCCGCGAGTATGGACTACGCAGGTAACTAAAACAGCAGACCCTAAAGATATTATATTAAGTGTACGCGCACCCGTTGGTGATGTGGGAAAAACAGATTTTCATGCTGTCTTAGGCAGAGGTGTCGCCGGTATTAAAGGTAATGAGTTTTTATACCAAGCTTTAGTATGGATGAAAATGTTTGGTTACTGGACAAAAGTTAGTACAGGATCGACTTTTGAATCTATAAACTCGACTGATTTGAAGAATGCAATAATTAGTTGTCCTGGAAATAATGAACAAAGAAGAATTGGTAAATTTTTAAATCATTTAGATAAAGCTGTAGAGCTTCATCAGAGAAAATTAGACTCTTTAGAAAGACTAAAAGCATCATACTTACAATTACTCTTCCCACAATAATACTATCGTATAGATATTAATGATAATTGAAATCTAAAAAAAACTAATAAATACCGCTAATTCCAAATAGCGGTATTTATTAGTTTTTTTCAGATTAGGGTGGACAAATGACGCATAATTTTATCATTATCCTGATTCTCTAATTCATGAATGATATGTAAATAGGTTTCTTGTGTAGTTGTCATGCTAGAATGACCTAACCTTCTAGCAACTGAAGCAATAGATACTTCGGCATACAATAACAAAGAAGCATGTGTATGCCGAAGACTATGAATAGTTATTTCTGGAACTCCAGCATCATTACAGAGCTGTGAAAGTTTTTTATTAATCGTAGTGTTAAAGATTCTCTCACTTACAAATATCGATTGATCAGAAGGCAGATTCCGTACAAGCTGAGAAAACTGCATAGCTGTTTGCCAATCTAATTGTATTGTTCTAACTGATGATGGATTTTTTGTTGGCAAATATTTTCCATTGGGTGATTTATAATCCCATGTTTTGTCTACTTTCAATTTTTGAGTAGTGAAATCAAAATCGTTTGGAGTCAATGCAAGTGCCTCAGAAAAACGTAATCCTGTTTTTAAAATTAATAGAAAGAACCAGTCCCAATTAATTTCACTTGTTAATTCAAATTCTTTGATTAAAGATTGAGCTTCAAATTGATTTAAATACTTTATTTTTTTGGTTCTAGGTTCTTTGCCTTTAATTATTACTTTACGAGTTGGATTATGGGGTAATATACCTTCATCTACAGCATCTAATATCGCACCTTTGAGTTGGTGATGGAAATCCATTGTAGTTTGTCTTTCATGTGTTAATGCATAATCATTTAACAATTGTTGATACGAAGTTCGCGTTAGTTCACCCATTTTTAAATTCGGTGCTAGTTCTTCAATTCTTCTTTGATTAATATAATATTTCTGAAGAGTAACTTGCCTAACTGCAGCTTCCTTGTATAGCGCCACCCAATCTTTAAAATAGACTGAAAATAATTGATTTGTTTTTCTATTTTTTACCAAAATAAAACCTCCTTGAATATTTTAGGAAAAATCCTATTATCAATTATCAAGGTTTTAATGGCTTTTTGTATATAGTAAAGTACTACAAATTAAAATAGTTATTTATTATAAACCAAATTATACAAATAATAATTGTAAACTTGAATTTTTTAATTCTTTTAAAGAGTCTATTTTTCTCTGATGAAGAGTGATAGTGTTATCTAGTTGTTTGAATACATAACTTATTTTTTCTTGTTCTGAATAGTTCGTTATAAAGAATTTAACCTTAGAAAGATCTTTCCCATACATATGAGCAATAGTTGTACCAACAGTGATAGGGAATAATTTTTGTCTTTGTGAATTAATGTGATAACTCATAAAAATAGATAAAACACGAATATCCTGTTTGGGTCTGGCAATTATTATATCTCCACCAAGCTTAACGTTATTTAACATAATCGCATTTGCTTGTGCCGTACCATTAGGAACCGTAGAACTTCCTGGAAATAGCAAATCATTTTCTTTTGATAACACCCCGTCATCATCAGAACTTAGATTTACTTCACTAATTACTTCTGAATATTTTGTGTAAAGATGTCCATAAGCAATAGCTGGATCATCCTTAGAATAAGTAAAACTATTTAAAGGTAACCCCTTACCTTTGCTAAAATCATAAATTGAACCTAACTTCCGCTCTTCCCACTCACCTTCAAACCCAGCAAACCGCAGCTTAGGTACAGTTTCACCTTTACCAGGAAACATTTGCTGTAACAACGATTCTTTGAGTTGATTTAATTGGTCTAACTTACGCTGATGAAGATCGATGTTTTTATCTAATAAGTTGAAAAAATCTCCTATAATTTGTTGCTCATTAGAGTTAGGAAACTCAATTTTCAAACTTTTAATGATTGAACCTGAGAGATTGCCTTGTCCACCCTGCAAATAGGTGCTAATAATTTGTTCTTTATTCAAGCGTAACCACTGCATAATAAAGTATGAGTTATAATTTTCATGTGGGTGAATAGCTAATATTGCTTGATTTATTGCTCCATTTATTTTGGAAATACCAACTTCTCCACTAGTTGCACCATACATGGCATAAAGTATTGAACCTTTTTCAACAAGTTTTGCTGATGAGTTTTTCAGCCCACTTTTTGTCAGAAATAATTCAGTTGTTTCGCTGTTTATTTCCGCAGAACGAATGAAGGGTATATTTCCATTATAGTAGGATGAATCTGTCACAGATGGAGTACCACCTGAATAAGTGTTACAAATTTTCCCCAACTTACGCTGTTCCCAAAAATCGTCTAAAAATTTAAGGATTATCCTATTATATCAACTAAATTTTTAATTTCCTTCAATCGAGCGAAAATACTAGTCATAAATACTATTTTACTAAGCTTTTCATGCTATAATGAGATAAAATAGACTATTAAAAATGAATGAGGGAGAGCTATGCCGTCTTTTACTAGTGAAGCAGAATTTGAAAAAAATATAATAAATCAATTGATTCAAGGTGAGTCACAGTGGACCTATCGTGATGATTTAAAGACTGAGGATCAATTATGGGACAATTTCAGACAAATTTTGGAAGCGAATAATGTAAGCGTTCTGAATGGTGTTCCATTAACTGACCAAGAATTTGAACAAGTTAAAGCAGAATTAAACTTTAGCTCTTTTTATGCTGCTGCAGTTTGGTTAACAGGAGAGAATGGTGTTGCTAAGGCGACAGTTCAACGAGAGGATGCTAGCAAGGGAACTATATTATTGCAGGTTATTCGACGTCAAGATATTGCAGGTGGGACATCTGTCTATGAAGTAATTAATCAGTATCGTACGACACAAGTGAGTCCTGTTGATCGTCAAAGGATTTTTGATGTAACTTTATTAATTAATGGACTTCCCATGATTCATATTGAATTGAAAAACAAATCAGATGGGTATATGTCTGCTTATGAACAAATTAATAAGTACTTAAACGAAGGTAAGTTTAATGGAATTTATTCAACGACTCAGATGTTTGTCGTTACAAATGGTTCTGACACACGGTACATTGCAGCGGGAAGAGGAGAAAAACTCAACTCTAAGTTCCTTACAACTTGGGTTGATAAGGATAATAAGCGAGTGAATAATTATTTAGAATTTGCGGAACATGTTTTATCGATTCCACATGCGCATAAATTAGTCACACAGTTTACTGTAATAGATAACGAAAAGAAATCACTAATTTTACTGAGACCTTATCAAATCCATGCTATCGAAGCAGTGGAAAGGGCATCTAGAAGAAGAGAGTCAGGTTATGTTTGGCATACGACTGGATCAGGAAAGACTTTGACTTCTTATAAGGTAGCGAGAAACTTACTTCAAATACCTTCAATAGATAAGACAATATTTATCGTTGATAGAATAGATCTTGATCAACAAACGACGGCTTCTTTTACGTCTTATGCAGAGAATGATGTTATTGATATAGATCAGACTGATAATGTCTCTGATTTAGTAAAAAAACTAGTTTCAAATGATAGAACACTTATAGTGACGACCATTCAAAAATTGAATTATGTTATGAAAAGATATGGAGATAACGAAAACAATCGGAATTATAAAAAGTTACGATCATTGCATGTAGCCTTTGTAGTAGATGAATGTCATAGGGCGGTCTCACCAGAAAAACAACAGGAGATTAATAAGTTCTTTCCTTATGCTCTTTGGTATGGTTTTACAGGAACACCACTTTTTGTAGAGAATGCTCGTCAAGAACAGGGAAATTTAGCACGAACTACTGAAGAACAATATGGCCCTAGATTACATGAATATACAGTCAAAGAAGCAATTAATGATAATGCTGTACTTGGGTTTCAAGTAGAGTACAACAATACTATTAGTGATGATGATTTAATAGATATTGTTAAACATGAAGCAAAAGTCGATAGTGTATTACATATGGATGAGGTTCAGAAAGAAAAATATATACCCACACAAATTTATTATTCTGATGAACATAAATTAGAGGTGATTGATACAATTATTAATCATTCAAAAAATAAATTTAACTTGGATCGAGGAATCGGAAATACTTACAGTGCAATATTGACGACGAGTTCTATTAAAGAAGCTCAACGATATTATGATTCATTTAGAGAAGTCATCGAGGGTAGAAGTTCAGTTGTTATTTCTGACAAAGTGAAAAAAGCAGTGGTTGACTTTCCTAAAGTGAGTGTCACTTATTCTGTAACAGAAACTGAGGAGAGTTCATTTGAGAACCAAAGTCATTTAAAAGGTGTTTTAGAGGATTATAATAAGATGTACAATACTAATTATGATTTAAGTAATCTTCGAGGATTCAATAGAAATTTAAATGATAGATTAGCTCGGAAAAAGGAAATATATAAATATAGAGAAGAACAAATTGATATTGTTATAGTTGTTGATCGACTATTAACTGGGTTCGATGCGCCTTCTTTAGCATTACTATTTGTCGATAGACAACCTATGAGACCACAAGGTTTGATCCAAGCATTCTCTAGAACCAACCGTATTTATGACCATACTAAACAATACGGACAAATCATGACGTTCCAATCGCCAGCTACATTTAAAGAGGCAGTTCAAGAAGCTTTTCTCTTGTATTCTAATGGAGGCGAAAATGCTATTCAAGCTCCAGATTGGGATGAAGCGTTTAGTAATTTCACTTTTGCTTTAGAGGAGTTAAGATTTATAGCTCCCAATCCAGATAATATTGATATGAATGATGAGACAGAAGCACTAAAGCTCTTTGTGAAAAACTATCAACAATTTGATAAAACGTTCAGTGCAATCAAAGTATACTCTAATTATGATGAAGATTACTTTAAAGAAGAATTTGGATTAAAAGTAGAGTTGATTGAAGATTACCACGGTAAATACGAAAATGCATTGCAAGAAATTAAAGAACGGATTGGCGAGAATGATGTAGAAGAAATATTATTTGATATTGACTATAAATTATCATCAATTGGAACGGATAAGATTGATTACGAGTATCTTATTCTACTCATTCAAAACTTATCGAATGAAAGATACAATCAAAAAGATGATAAACCAAGTAAAAAGAGAGTTAATGAAATTGAAAAGTATATTTCTGACTTTAAACAAACAAATCCAAAATTAGCTGTCATTATTGACGATATCTGGAATGAAGTTCAACATTTACCAAAAGAAGAATTGAAAAACTTAGATGTATCTCAAAAACTTCAGTTAAAGATTGAAGAAAAGATAGATACGATTGAAGAGAAGATTACTAAAGAATATTTCTTAAATAAGGAAGATTTCGCTTTCTTAGTAGAAAACTATAACCCAGCTAAGAAAAAACAAATCGGTGAGACAGAATTAAAAAGAAGTGCTGATTATAATGCCTATAAAGAAAACACTGAAAATGGAGTTAATCGATTAAAATTCTGGAAACATGTAAAGAATGAATTTACAGACGTTATTGAAGAAGAGATACTACCATTAAACTGGCGCTAGTATATTAAAGAGGAACCTGCTACAAAATAGCAAGTTCCTTTTTTTAATACAGTCTTTTCTCTGTTCCGTCCAATTCAACATACATTGAAGCATCCTGAACGGTCTCCACAATACCATGATAATTATCATTTTGATCTTGCGCACCAATATACAAGATATAAATAAGTTTATTCTCAGGTGAGAACCACATAGGTTCAATAAAACGACGTTGTGCTTGAAGGTCTTCAGATAAGCGTTTAACCTTTGGCCAAACTCTAGCGGGGTGACAATATTCTAAGTCACGTCCAATTTCTAAAGGTGATCTTTGGAAGAGCATCTCGTCATAAGGACCGATATTATTAAAGTATTTAAACTTATGATCGCCGTCAACGTAAGTAATCTCAAAGGGCATTGAATCCAAAATGAGTCTCACTTGCTTTAAACTTAAATATCCTTCGCCGATACTAATCAATTGCTCATTAGAAAAATCCTTTGGATCATTGACTACTGTCTCATTGCTTACAGACCAGTTGAATTCCAACTGTCCTTTACCAAATTGAAGTACTTGTGATTCTGCTTGAGACTGATGTTTGTGATTAACCTGAGTTAAATTAGCTGGATCCTTAAGTGTTAAATCAACCTTACTTTGAGGGAGTAAATTACGCCATTTATCCGTTTGAATATCTAAGATAGGTTGGATGTTTTGTATTATTTCAACGAACCCTTGATATTGCCCGGCTTCATTAAAGAGTGCTTTATACGAAATATATAAGAATTCTGATTCATCTTCAAACCAAAAGCTTTCTTCAGTTAATGTGTTATCTTTGAAAGCTTGAACAATGGGTTCTAATGTATCCCAGACAGCTTCTGGATAGACATCTTCTACCTTAGCACCGATGTTTTCAGCGTGTCGTGGTAATATTGATGACTCCTTCTTGTGATTGAAGTATTGTACGATATCATTTTGATCAACAAAAGTAACTTTCACTGGGATGTAATCAAAGATGACTTTGATTTGTTCTAAGCTCAAGTAACCATCACCAATCGAAAGAGGCACTGTTGGGTTCATGATTTGGTTACTGCTTGAGTCAAGCGTCTCATCTGGTTCCCAAAGAACGGTAAATTGACCGGCATTAACGGTAATTTTTCGTGTTTCGATTGTTTTACTTTCCACTGTATTCATTGTTTTTTGAACTGACTTAGTTGGTGTAGGTACTTCTTGAATTGTTAATTCTTCAGCTTTTTTCGTATCTTCTTCGAGTAAGTCTGCCAGGTTTTCTGGTTCCCAAGTTTCGCGAGGAGGAATAATTGCATAGCCGTAATTATCGCTTTGCTGGGCGATGTTGTACCAATCCAATTGATTGAAACTTTCAAGTAAGATATTAATTAATATAGCTTCTTCTTTAAAAATCATTTCATTGAATTCAAATTGGAAAGCTTCATACGTATCTCTTACTTTTGAAAATTCAATATCGGGAAATTTTTCCATGGCTTTATAGGCGCGTTTGAATAAGTCACGGATCTCATCATCTTTTGCCCACATAACTTTTGGTGGAGCGTCGTGGCCGTAACTTTCCATAACCGGGAAGAATAAATGTTCTTTCCGTTTGTAATGGTTATCAAATTGCCCGATGATATCATATTGACGTTTAAGTCCTTTAATCATTCCATTAGACAATTCTTCAACCGGCATTTCTTCAAAGGTATCCAGAATATTGTTAATCCGTAGCAGGGCAGAGCGTAACGCCATATTCTCTTCTTTGAATACTGTTACGGGGTGTCCGGGGTGATCAGCATCGGGTGCTTTACCATCTTCAATCGTACCTTTGAACAGATTCGCGTGAACATTACATAGCTTAAGAACATCTTGAAACGTAATCACACTATCCCCATACATTAATTGATGCTCCATCATGGAGATTTCAATGGCACTCACACCCGTGAAATGCTCATTAAATTCATCCTGAACTGATTCAGGATCCGCTCCATGATGCAGTTTAAGAAGAATACCTTCTAATATATCTATGCGATTGTCTGTATTATTACTCATTCACGTCACCTCCGATGACAGTATAGCCGTTCCAGTGTAGTTCATTCACTAATTGTTCCAAAGGAAGGTTGATTAATTTGCAGCCTTTTTTTAGTGTAACAACTTTTCCAACCGATTGTCTCATGGCTGGATTAGCTAAAGGTTTAAAGCCTAAATCGACAAGAA
Organism: Ruoffia sp. FAM 26254; assembly: GCF_045528545.1. Classification (NCBI taxonomy): domain Bacteria; kingdom Bacillati; phylum Bacillota; class Bacilli; order Lactobacillales; family Aerococcaceae; genus Ruoffia; species Ruoffia sp. FAM 26254. The sequence continues at coordinate 14,516 of NZ_JBGQQY010000021.1, read as the reverse complement.
TGTCGAGAAGTTCAGGGTGTGAATCAAGGACTTGTTTCACAGGTCTATTAAGGTCTACTTGATTTTCCATTTTCTTACTCCTTATAAAATTCGATTGATATTAAATCTATTTATGTATAAACTAAACGTACTATATTATATAATACTAGCGAACAATAACTTCATAAGCAATATGAATAAAATAAATATATTATTTAAACGAAAGGAACATCTTTTATGAATGAAGAATTTGGTATTCTATTCAAAAACGAAGCATTAAAGTACGAAGAAGAATTACTAGAGCAATTAACAGGAGTCATCGATCCAGAGTTAGGCATAGATATTGCGAACTTAGGCCTAATATATGAAGTAGATATGGATGAAGCAGGGAAGGTTGAAGTCATAATGACTTTAACAACTGCCGGTTGTCCCTTAGCAGACTTTATTGATAGTGACGTGAGATATCAATTAGCTAACTTTGATAAAATTACTGAAATCGATATAAAAGTTGTCTTTGAACCGCATTGGGATTTATCTCGCATCTCACGCTTTGCTCGTATTGCTTTAGGTATTCCGAGTGATTTTATTCCGAATTAAATTAATATTTAAAAGTCCTGTCTAACGATGGGGCTATTTTTGTACAATGTTCTAAAATTCACATAAATAATTGTTATATCCTATTGCTTTAGGTATAAAAATAGTTTATCATATATGTGTAATGATTTAAAAGTATAGATGTTGCTTCGAATTTATATGGAGGGGATACCATGGAAAAATTAGAAAACGAAAAGATGAATGTAAATCCTTGGGAAGGTTTTACAGGAACTAAATGGCAAGAGTCAATTGATGTTAGAGATTTTATTCAAGAGAATTATACTTTGTACGAAGGTGATGATTCATTCTTAGAAGGCGCAACCATTGAAACTTTCCAATTATGGGATCAAGTAATGGAACTAACAAAAGCAGAACGTGATGCTGGTGGCGTTCTAGATATGGATACTAAAGTTGTATCAACAATTACGTCACATGATGCGGGTTACTTGAACAAAGACGTTGAAAAAGTAGTAGGTGTTCAAACTGACAAACCTTTCAAACGTAGTTTACAACCATTCGGTGGAATCCGTATGTCTGTTCAATCAGCAGAAGCATATGGGTATAAGATTGATCCAGAAATTGAACATATCTTTACAGAGTACCGCAAAACTCATAACCAAGGTGTATTTGATGTATACACACCTGAGATGCGTGCTGCTCGTCGTTCAGGAGTAATTACAGGACTTCCAGATGCTTACGGTCGTGGACGTATTATCGGAGATTACCGTCGTGTTGCATTATACGGAGTAAACCGTTTAATGGAAGAGAAACAAAAAGACTTCGCAAATATTGGTAACGGACAAATGAACGAAGAAGTTATGCGTCTACGTGAAGAAGTTAGTGAACAATACCGTGCCTTACAAGATTTAATTGAATTAGGTAATATTTACGGCTTTGATTTAACTCGTCCAGCTGAAACAGCGCAAGAAGCATTCCAATGGTTATACTTAGGATACTTAGCGGCAATTAAAGATCAAAATGGGGCAGCAATGTCATTAGGTCGTACATCTACATTCCTAGATATCTATATTGAACGTGATCTTGCTACAGGTATGCTTTCAGAAAAAGATGCGCAAGAATTAGTCGACCATTTCGTTATGAAATTACGTCTAGTTAAATTCTCACGTACACCTGATTACAATCAATTATTCTCAGGAGATCCAACTTGGGTCACTGAAGCAATCGGTGGAGTTGGGATTGATGGACGACCACTAGTAACTAAAAATTCATTTAGATTTTTACATACATTATCAAACTTAGGACCAGCACCAGAACCAAACTTAACTGTGTTATGGTCACCAAGCTTACCAACTCATTTCAAACGATTTGTTGCGAAGATGTCTATTGACACATCAGCCATTCAATATGAAAATGACGACATTATGCGTCCAATTTACGGTGATGACTATGCCATCGCATGTTGTGTGTCAGCGATGGAAGTTGGTAAACAAATGCAATTCTTCGGTGCGCGCGCGAACTTAGCAAAAGCATTATTATATGCAATCAACGGTGGTGTCGACGAAATGACGAAAGCACAAGTTGGACCAAGCTATCGAGCAATTACTTCAGAATACTTAGAATATGATGAAGTGATGGAACGTTATGATGACATGTTAGAATGGTTAGCAGGATTGTATATCAATTCATTAAACGTTATCCACTACATGCACGATAAATACAGCTATGAAAGTATTGAAATGGCTTTACATGATACAAATGTAAAACGTACGATGGCTACAGGTATTGCTGGATTCTCAGTTGCAATTGATGCTTTATCAGCAATCAAATATGCAAAAGTTAAAACAATCCGTGATGAAAATGGTCTAGTTGTCGATTATGAAATCGAAGGTGAATTCCCACAATACGGTAATAACGATAAACGTGCTGATGAGATCGGTGTTGATTTACTTAAAGCATTCATGACTAAAGTTAAGAAACATCCAACATACCGTGATGCTATCCATACAACATCAATCTTAACTATTACATCAAACGTTGTTTACGGTAAGAAAACTGGTAACACGCCAGACGGTCGTCGTGAAGGAGATCCATTTGCTCCTGGAGCGAACCCAATGCACGGACGTGATACTCATGGGGCGTTAGCAAGTTTACTTTCAGTTGCTAAAATGCCTTACGAATATGCTTTAGATGGAATTTCAAATACATTCTCAATCATTCCAAAAGCATTAGGTAAAGATGAAGAAATTCAAAAAGACAACTTAGTGAATATGTTAGACGGATATATTAAAGAAGGTGGACACCACTTAAACGTTAACGTGTTTAACCGCGAAACGTTATTAGATGCGATGGATCACCCAGAAGAATATCCACAATTAACTATCCGTGTATCTGGTTATGCTGTAAACTTCATCAAATTAACTAGAGAGCAACAAATGGATGTTATTAACCGTACAATGCACAGTACAATGTAATCACTTAAGTTTTAGATATCTTGTTGAAAGGGGGATATATCTTGTCAGAAGTTAAAACACCAATTATTGGGAACGTCCACTCGACTGAAAGTTTCGGATCAGTTGACGGACCAGGGATACGATTCATCTCTTTTATGCAAGGATGTCGTCTACGCTGTCAGTTTTGTCATAATCCGGATACTTGGAATATGCGTGGGGGAACACCTTATACTCCGCAAGAATTATTCGATGAAGCCATACAATACCGTTCTTTTTGGGGTAATAGCGGCGGGGTAACTGTAAGTGGGGGAGAACCTTTACTTCAAATCGAATTTCTGATTGAATATTTCAAAATTTGTAAAGCACATGGTGTCCACACAACGATTGATACGTGTGGCGCGCCCTTTACTTTAGAGGAGCCATTCCGCTCACAATTTGAAGAACTGATGAAGTATACTGATCTGTTCTTATTTGATATTAAGCATATTGATCCAAAAGGTCATGCGAAATTAACAGGCGTGCGCAATGAGAATATCATGCAAATGGCTGAGTTACTTTCAGAGTTGAATATACCTGTTTGGATTCGACACGTACTTGTTCCAACGCGTACGGATTACGATGAGTATCTGATTCGATTAGGCGATTATGTTGAAACTTTATCAAATGTTCGCAAGTTCGAGGTGCTTCCATATCATAAACTAGGTGTCTACAAATATGAGGCACTTGGAATTAAATACCGTTTGGAAGGAGTCGAACCACCGACTGCAGAACGGGTCGAGAATGCTAAAAGATTGTTGAGAACAGAACGCTACAAAGGATATTTAGATGATTAAATAAATCGACATAATTAAAGCGTAACACTTTAAAACAGTGTTGCGCTTTTTTATGTATTTCTAGCAAATATTAGCAGTTAAAGAATGGAAATATTAATATCAATAAAACAACATCAATGTTGTTATATAACAGAACCTTAAACATGTTCAATTAATCACATTAATAGATTCGTCATTGAATGAAACAGCATAGATAACTGTTACAACACTTAATAAAAAACTATTATAGTAGCATTTTTAACAACAAACCTCTTTACTTTCATTTGTGAAAAGAGTAACATGTAATCAAAGATAAAGAAAAGGGGAGCGTAACAATGACGGAATTAATTGAAAAAGAAGTTATTGGAAATGTTAATTACATGATTAATGGTTTAGTAGAAAAAGGTTTGGTTGCTTTAGAGGAGTTCGATCAATTTAATCAAGAGCAAATTGATCACATAGTAGCGAAAGCTTCGGTTGCAGCTTTAGATCAACATGGTACTTTAGCAAGACATGCGGTTGAAGAAACTGGCCGTGGTGTATTTGAAGACAAGGCGACAAAGAACTTATTTGCTTGTGAGCACGTTGTAAATTATATGCGGGATATGAAGACTGTTGGTGTTATCAGTGATGATGAAGTGACGGGGATCACAGAAATTGCTGAACCTGTTGGAGTTATTTGCGCCATCACTCCGACAACGAATCCGACGTCGACAACTATTTTCAAAGCGCTCATCGCATTAAAAACTCGTAACCCAATCATTTTTTCATTTCACCCGGCAGCACTTGAGTCATCGGCTCACGCTGCTCAAATCGTTCGAGATGCAGCGATTGAAGCAGGTGCACCAGAAAACTGTGTACAGTGGATTACAGAACCATCGTTAGATGCAACGAATGCATTAATGAATCACGATGGGGTTGCAACAATCTTAGCCACTGGTGGAAATGCCATGGTTAAATCAGCTTACTCATGTGGTAAGCCAGCTTTAGGAGTAGGGGCAGGAAATGTACCAGCTTACGTTGAAAAGACAGCAAACGTTAAGCAAGCAGCTTATGACATCGTATTAAGTAAATCATTCGATAACGGAATGGTATGTGCTTCTGAACAAGCCGCAATTGTTGATAAAGAAATCTATAAAGAATTTAAAGATGAATTAGTAAGCTATCATGCTTATATCGTAAATTCAAAAGAGAAAGCACTATTAGAGGAATTTTGTTTCGGTTCTAAAGCATTCAGTGAAAACTGTGCTGGCGCAAAATTAAATAATGAAATTGTTGGGAAACCAGCGACATGGATTGCAGAACAAGCAGGTTTCACCGTTCCGGAAGAAACAAATATTCTAGTGGCAGAGGTGTCAGAAGTTGGACCAAACGAACCATTAACGCGCGAAAAACTATCTCCAGTCTTAGCCTTATTGAAATCAGAAACAACTGAAGATGGAATTCAAAAAGCTGCACAAATGGTTGAGTTCTTTGGATTAGGTCACTCAGCTGCGATTCATACACAAGACCAAGAATTAGCAAATGAATTCGGCCGTCAAGTTAAAGCCATTCGAGTTATTTGGAACTCTCCTTCAACATTCGGGGGAATCGGAGATGTATACAATGCTTTCATCCCATCATTAACTCTAGGTTGCGGATCATACGGACGCAACTCAGTTGGTGGAAACGTCGGAGCATTGAATTTACTTAACATTAAAACAGTTGGGAGACGACGCAATAACATGCAATGGTTTAAAGTACCTTCAAAAATCTATTTCGAACGTGACTCAATCCAATATTTAAAAACAATGGCTGATGTTGAACGTGTCATGATTATTACGGATGAATCAATGATGAAACTCGGCTTTACTCAAAGAATTATCGACCAACTTGAGGCGCGCCAAAACAAAGTAAATTACCAAATCTTCCATAACGTTGAGCCAGATCCAGATATTACAACTGTTAGAAGTGGAGCTGAAGCGATGGCTCAATTCCAACCCGATACAATTATAGCCCTAGGTGGTGGATCTGTTATGGATGCGGCTAAAGTCATGTGGTTATTCTACGAACAACCAGAAGTAGACTTTAGAGATTTAGTTCAAAAATTCCTAGACATTCGTAAAAGAGCAGTTAAGTTCCCAGAACTTGGGTCTAAAGCGAAGTATGTAGGTATTCCAACGACATCAGGAACAGGATCTGAAGTGACACCATTTGCGGTTATCTCTGATAAAAAAAATAATATGAAATACCCATTAGCGGACTATTCATTACTACCAACAGTCGCAATTGTAGATCCTGCTTTAGTTGAGACTGTACCAGATTTTGTTACAGCTGATACAGGGATGGACGTGTTAACACACGCAATCGAAGCGTATGTATCAGTGATGGCTAACGACTTTACTGATGGACTGGCTTTACAAGCAATTAAGATTGTATTCGAAAACTTAGAAGCTTCAGTAAAATATAATGATCCAGAAGCACGTGAAAGAATGCATAACGCTTCAACTATGGCGGGTATGGCATTTGGTAATGCCTTCTTAGGAATTAACCACTCAATGGCTCATAAGATTGGTGGAGTTTTCCATACAGTTCACGGTCGAACAAATGCGATTTTACTTCCATTCGTTATTCGCTATAACGGAACCCGACCAGCGAAACAGGCGAACTGGCCAAAATACAATTACTACAAAGCAGATGTAAAATACCAAGACATCGCTAAATTAATCGGACTTGATGCAAAAACTCCAGAAGAAGGAGTAAAAAACTTAGCACAAGCTGTGTTCGAACTTGGAGAACGTGTTGGAATTCAAATGAGTCTAAAAGACCAGGGCGTTGATGAATCTGCCTTCATGGATAAAACAGAAGATATCGCCTACTTAGCCTTTGAGGACCAATGTACACCAGTGAATCCACGCTTAGCTTTAGTAAATGAAATGCAAGAAATCCTTGAAGATGCATATTATGGATATAAAGAAAGACAAGCAAACTACAATTAATAGTATCCGACGCATCAAGTAATACCTAAATTTGATCCCCTTTTATACACGTATATGCTTTGCTTGCGCAAGTAAGGCATATACGTTTTTTGGTTTTGAGTTGTACCTAGCTAGAAGAATAAAAATAAATTGTTCCAGTTGAGGCGCTTAACTGGAAGAAAAAAACCAATTGTTCCAGCTGAGGCGATTAACCGGAAGAATAAAAACCAATTGTTCCAGCTGAGGTGCTTAACTGGAAGAATAAAAACCAATTGTTCTAGCTGAGGTGCTTAACTGGAAGAATAAAAACCAATTGTTCCAGCTGAGGTGCTTAACTGGAAGAATAAAAATAAATTGTTCCAGATGAGGCGATTAAGCGGAAGAATAAAAACCAATTGTTCCAGCTGAGGTGCTTAACTGGAAGAATAAAAACCAATTGTTCCAGCTGAGGTGCTTAACTGGAAGAATATAAACTAATTGTTCCAGCTGAGGTGCTTAACTGGAAGAATAAAAATAAATTGTTCCAGCTGAGGCGCTTAACTAGAAGAATAAAAACTAATTGTTCCAGCTGAGGCGCTTAACTGGAAGAATATAAACTAATTCTTCCACTTGTTGAGGTAAGCTTATTCACGCTTATCTTTGAAATCAAGCATTTTCTCCTTTTAGTATGGACTTATATATATTAAGATAGTGATATAAAGTGAAGAAAATGAAGGAGAGGGTATTATGTCACACGCTTTACCTAATATTGGAAAAGTTGCTACCAAAGCACTTCAAACTATTGATGTCACACAACTTGAGGAAGTGGCTGCTTTTAGTAAAGATGAATTATTAAAGCTACATGGAATGGGACAAAAGTCGATCAACATATTAGAATCTGCCTTAACTGAAAGTAATTTAACTTTTAGTGACGCTGAAGCACATCCATATAAGCCAGATTTTTTATTGTTAGGTGATTTAAGTTGTGACAATGCGCCGAAAAGACGTGTTATTAGAGACTTTGTCGTAGGACTTTTTGTTGGAAAGCAATCTAATCTAGAGGAAACACTTAATCCTGCTGTAGAAACGGAAATTAACGGCGACCAAACAATAAATGGGATTGATGAATTAATCACTTATTTTGATAAAAAAGATATACAGTTAAGTAGTTTAAACTTACTGAGTATTTTATCCCATGGGAAATATGGAGCAGCGGATGGTGTTATTATTGCAAAACCAGGACAGAGAATACATTTTGCTTCATTTTATACATTTGAAAATACAAAAAAAGAAGCTTTAATTAAAGCAATTAGATTTTATATGATTGAAGAAGTTGAATAAGTGAGCATAATATTAACAAAATACGAGGTGCATAATGGGAAGCAATGAGGATAAAGAACTAAGGGTTATAGTGAATGATGAAGTGTCTGACGTAAATCAAGTCAATCAAGCGATACTTAAGATAGATGGTCAAGAATATGTACTAAAGTCAAATAATCATTCAAGCAATCATCAAAAACTTGCTTTACGTTATTTCTTAATACCAGCAGTGATTGGAACTTTGATATATTTTCTTTTTTTCAATTCGCGAGAGCAATTATTTATTCAATTAATGGGACGTATTTCGATTGCGAGTGCGATATTGCTGATTGGGTCGATAAGTGGAGTCATTACTTTTGCGATTGCTTTTATCGTAGGTAAAAGAAAAAAATTAGCCAATTTGGAGAATATCTATTGGCGGAATGTTCCAACGATATTATTATCTTTCGCCATCATCATTGCTTTAGCTATATTATTCTTTTTCTACCTCTTAGGTTTATTATTTGAAGGTTTAGTTTTAGATATTTACTTATCAACCTTACTGACTTTTATCTTTATATCGATTATTAATTATGTCATGATCAGTTTTGTGATGGTCCTTTCGCCGTCTTTAATGACCAAATTATTAGTTGTGGTCATTTTAAGTGGTGTGATTATCTCAATGATTACCAACAGTGAGGCACAGTGGTGGCAGCGAAATTTAAGTTTCTTAGGAACACAAGAGGCGAGCGGTGCTTGGCAATTTAACTTCACTTTGATGCTGTCTGCGTTTATGATGATTGCTTTAGTGGATTATTTATTTGTTGGTTTAAAGAAGATTTATCCAAAACACCGTCCACTAACAATTCTAAGAATATTACTGACGATTACAGCAATTTGCCTAGGACTTGTTGGTTATTTCCCAAGTGATGGACCGGGAAATATGCCTAAATATCATAACCAATCTGCAGCCATGCTAGTATATATGATTATCGCGATGATTATCGGAATTAAGTGGTTTGTGCCTAAGGTGTCACGAGAATTTGTGATTACATCTTATGTGTTAGGCATTATGTTGTTCGTTGTTACTTATTATTATTTAACAGGCTGGTATATTACTTTAACAGGATTTGAAATAGTTTCATTTATTCTTGCCTTTACTTGGTTGATGCTACTATTACAAACACTTGAAAAAGCAAGTCGAGAGCCCATCCCCGTTTATGACGTAGATATTGAGGTTAAGAAAGAAACAGAATCAAAAACATAATTAGATTGAATTCATTCAATAATATAGGATAATAAGATTATGAGATTTCTCATAGTCTTTTTTGTTTGTTATTGAAAGGAGGGTTTGATAATGAGAAAGGTTTGGAAATGTTTAGTATTCTTTCTTTGTATTTTCTTTGCAATGACTGGCGCACAAGCGTCTAAAGCGGAGTCAGATTTGAGATTATGGGTTGTGACTGATATCCATCATTTATCACCTAGCTTATATGTTGAAGGGCCCCGCATTCAGAAATTACAAGATACTGGTGCTGGTTTGGAAATTCTTTACTCCAATGAACGACTTGAAGCCCTTGCTTATCAAATCGAACAGGCAGAACAGCAACCGAATGTTTTATTAGTTGCAGGTGATTTGACTTTAAACGGAGAGTATCAAAGTTTAGTCGAACTTCAGAAAGTATTTGCGAAAATCGAAGCTTTAGGTACGGAAGTTTTTGTGATACCTGGCAATCATGATATTAACAATGGATGGGCAAGTTCATTTACTGATAGTAGAGCTGTGAGGGATAAACAAATTACTCCCGCAGAATTTCAAAAATTAATGAATTCCTTTGGCTATGGAGAAGCAACTTACCAAGATGATGCGAGTTTAAGTTATATTACCCAATTAATAAGCGATCATTGGTTAGTAATGTTAGATAGTAATATTTATCACGGAGAAGGCAATGACCAACCGCCCGTGTCTAAAGGAGAATTGAGAGACGAAACCCTCATTTGGTTGGAGGATAAATTAAGGACTATTACGGAAGCGGACGTTGAAGTGACGGTTGTTTTACACCATAGTTCTATTCCGCATTTTGAATTGATGGGTCAGAATTTTGTTGTGGGTAATCATGATAGGTTGAAGAATATTTTAGAAAAATATCAAATACCTGTAACATTGAGTGGGCATATGCATGCCCAACATATCGCGCAAGAAGGGCAAGTGACTGACATTGCGACAGGAGCGTTTGCTGTTCAACCGAGTGTGATTGGCGAGGTTGTGATTGATAATAACCAGAAGTCGTATCAACAAATAAAATTAGATATGGTTGCTTGGGCAAAAGAGACTAAGACAGAAGATCCAAATTTACTCGATTATGATACTTACCTTAAACAAGTCTTTACTAAAGCTAATGAGAAATTGGATTCTAATAAAGATCAAAATGATGAATTAAGACAATTAACACAGGAATTAAATTTAGCTTTCTTTGCTGGAAATATCTCTAATATTTGGGAAGCAACTGTCTCTGCTTATGAAGATACATTCGAGAAATTGATTAGTCCAGATACAGAGTCGATGAACCGTTATCTACAAGTTTTAATGGATCAAGCAAATTATAATCATCAAGAGTTTACATGGTAATTTAGTATACATGCGCTTATGACGCACATATCAAACGGACAGAAGGGACAACATCATGGTCGAAACAATTATTAAAGCAGCAGTACTAGTATCAATTATCATATTGGCAAATGTCTTAACAACTCGAGGCTACTTTATCAGAGAAAGAGATTTTGACACGATTTCTAAATTAATTTTTTATCTAACTTTACCAAGTGCCATTATTTCAAATTTAAACGGTTTGAGCTTCCCACCGACATTGATTATTATTAGTATTATTGGGTTTTTATGTAATTGGGTGTATATTATATTCTCGCATGTGTTGGGTAAAACACCAACCGAGAAAGGTTTTTTAATGTTGAATATGAATGGTTATAATATTGGAAACTTTTCTTTACCGTTTATTTCTTTCTTTTTCTCTGAAGTAGCGATTTTGGCAGTAAGCTTGTTCGATGCCGGAAGTGCCTTCATGGTTTTAGGTGGAAACTACGGTATGGCAAAGAGTGTCAGGGACGGGGAGAGTAAGATTAATATTGGGTATATCCTCCGCACGATGATGAGTTCACCTTCAGTTATTGTCTATATTGTGATGATTACCTTATCGCTTTTTTCACTGCAATTACCAAGTTTTATTACGGATGTGACCCAAATTATTGGGAATGGGAATACGTTCTTGTCGATGTTTATGATTGGTGTTGCCTTAGATTTAAGGATTCATAAGGAACATGTCCGGCTCTTAATTAAGACATTATCTGGTCGTTATATTGTAGCAGCAGGGATTTCAACATTATTATATTTTTTATTGCCATTTAGTTTAGAAATTCGACAAACTTTAGCGATACTTGCCTTTGCGCCGGTTTCAGGCGTTGCAACAATGTATACACGGATGTATGGGGAGAATTTTGAATTATCAGCGATTATAAATTCATTATCTATCATCATTTCTATCATTATTATGTCAACATTATTAGTTGTCTGGCAAGTGTAAAAATAACTCCATATTGTAATGAAACTGTTCGTAATCGCTAATAAAAACATGGTATAGTGTATATACATATAGAGGGGGGATTTAATGGATAAATTAGGCCGTTTGGATCGAATGGTCATGAAGTACGTTATTTTAGCTGCAGTATTTATTCTAGTTATTTTTAATTATCAGCACATTTTCGCTGGTTTGAGAGAGCTTTGGGATATAATTTCTCCTGTTGTTTATGGATTTGTATTTGCATATATTTTGAATTTAATTATGGTGATGTATGAGGGGTTCTGGTTTCCAGAAACGGATAATGAGCTACTTATTCGTGCAAGACGTCCAGTATCGATATTACTGGCACTGATTACAGTTATTATTGTTATTGTTCTAGTGTTATGGCTCATCATTCCACAATTAATCTCCCTAGTACAAACTTTATTAGAAAACCTACCATTAATGGTTGAATATATTCAAAGGTGGATTGAGGATTTAGAAGAAATTTATCCTCAAATTGATACATTGATAAATAATTTAAACATTAATTGGGAAAGTATTGCCCGAGATGCGGCAAGTTTTGCTAATAACATTCTAGGGTCAACGTTTACGACATTCCAATTATTAACTTCATCTTTATTTAGATTAGTTGTTATATTAGTTGTCGCAATTCACGCCTTATTTTCAAAAGAGAAGATACAAAGACAAGTTAAACGCGTACTGCGTGCTTACATGAAGAGAGACCACTTCCGTCGTTTGAAGTATGTTTTAAGAGTGACGAATGAATCATTCTCTAGTTTTATTACGGGAATGTTAATCGAAGCGATTATTTATGGTACGTTAGTAACGGTGGGGATGATGATATTTAACTTCCCATATGCGGGTATGATTGGAGCACTCTCTGGGGCACTGGCCTTAGTACCAATGGTTGGGGCTATCTTATCAGCTGTTATTGGAACGATGTTAATCTTCGTTCAAAACCCGATTCAAGGACTCTTTTTCCTTCTATTCAATATCGTACTGCAACAGCTTGAAAGTAATGCGATTTATCCAAGAATTGTTGGTGGATCCATTGGGTTACCAGGAATTTGGACTTTCATAGCGGTAACGATTGGTGGGGGGATCTTAGGACCTGCCGGTTTCTTCTTAGGGGTGCCTATTGCATCGGTCATATATAAACTTATTCGTTCGAATGTTGAATACAAAGAACATTACTATGAGTTAGATCATGGAAGTGAATTAACATTTTAATTTAAAAGTTTAAACCTAATGATTAGCCTAGTTGCTGTCATTAGGTTTTTATATTTACATTGATTAATGTTGTATCCTAAAAACTTTTAACATATACTTACGTAAGAAATAAATAAAGTAGGAGGAACACGTTTGTGAAAGATATGACGTCGGGAACACCGATCAAACAAATTCTATTATTTTCTATACCTTTAATTATAGGCAATATATTTCAATTGTTATACAACATGGTGGATACCTTCATTGTCGGACGGACGTTGGGCGTGAATGCTCTAGCAGGTATTGGTGCAGCAGGGAGTGTCATGTTCTTTGTGGTTGGTTTCTCGCAAGGGTTCACTGCTGGAATGGCGATTCCAACGGCGCAAGCGTACGGGGCACGTGATTATGAAAAGGTCAGTCGAAGTGTCGCAATCAATGGGGTACTATCGACTTTAGTCGTTATTGTGATGACGGCATTGAGTATGTTTTTCTTATGGGATATTCTTTATTTAATGAATACGCCGGCTGAAATCATTCAGTACACCTATGATTATTTAATTATTATCTTTGGATTTATGACTATTACAATTCTATTCAATATGTTAAGTAACTTAATGAGAGCTTTAGGAGATAGTCGGACACCGGTGATTGCTTTAGTCATTGCGGTTGTGATTAACATTATCTTAGATTATATCTTTATCCTAGTTTTTGATATGGGAGTAGCTGGGGTAGCGACTGCGACAATGGTATCACAATTAATCGCCTCTTTAATTTGCTTATTCTATATTCAGAAGAAAGTTTATTTATTAAAAGTTAAAGCAAGACATTTTAAGATGCGTAAAGATGAAGTGATTCAACATTGCCGGATTGGATTCCCAATGGCGTTTCAATCTTCAATTATTGCGATTGGATCAATGTCTGTAACAATCGCCTTAAATACATTAGGAGCTGAAGCCGTCGCAGGTTACTCAGCATCTCAAAAGATTGATCAAATTGTCGTCTTCGTTCTAATGTCATTCGGAGTATCAATGGCCACGTATGTTGGACAAAACTTTGGTGCGAAAAAATACGACCGTATCTTAAGAGGCGTAAAGCAAGTGCTTGTTCTTTCGATATCAGTGTCAATACTCTTTTCAGTTATTTTATTCTTATTCGGTGGAGAATTAACGAGTGTCTTCGGAGACAGTTCTTCCAAAGAAGTTCTGAGAAGTTACGGACAGTACTTTTTCCAATTAACCGGTCCATTTTATTGGATTTTAGCGATTCTCTTTGTCCTTCGTTACACTCTCCAAGGGTTGGGAGATAGTTTTATCCCGACAGTCGCAGGAGTGATGGAATTAACGATGAGAATCATTGCGGCGTTTGGTTTAAGTGGGCTTATTGGCTTTGCCGGTCCAGTTATATCTAATCCAATGGCTTGGTTAGGAGCTGTACTTGCCTTAGTTCCAGCTTATTACAAACGCAATAAGACGCTTGTTGAATTACAACAGCAAAAAGCAACTCAATAAAGTTTAGTCAGTCGATGCATTGAATGCACCGGCTGATTTTTTATTATTCGCCGATTGTAAAATTAAGCTAGACAACTAAAACAGCCATTTGTGGTACACTCAACTTGTAATTCCGACCAAAGAATACAAAGGAGTGACCACAAATGACCTACACCCATCTTACCACGGATGA